>NZ_JABAIP010000017.1:0-93269 GCF_012843185.1 Shewanella sp. DNRA4 | reverse complement strand
CCAGAGGGATCCCTCAATAACAGGCCGGATATATGGGTGCAATGAACTCTTCTCAAAATCGTTATCGAATGTCTTGCAAACCGGATGGGTCCATATATGACTGAATAATAAATTCATAATAGATCCAAGGGTTATCATGAGAAAAAATTTGCCTGTAACACAACGTGAATATGACTATCCAGCGGATTGGATTTTACTGTCGACCACTGACACTCAGAGTCATATAACCTACGCCAATCAATCCTTTTGCACTGTAGCGGGATATACCCTCAATGAGATGTTGGGGCAACCCCACAATATGGTGCGTCACCCCGATATGCCCCCTCAAGCGTTTGAAGACCTCTGGAAAACCATTCGTAAAGGTGAGCCTTGGAAAGGCATTGTTAAAAACCGCTGCGCCAATGGTGACCATTATTGGGTTGATGCTTATGTATCTCCCATTGTTATTAATGGCCAGGTGGCGGAGTTTCAGTCGGTACGGACTAAACCCAGCCGCGAACAGATCAACAGAGCAGAGACGGCCTACGCCGAGTTAAATAAAAGCGGCCATGTTAACGCGTTAAAACGAATCTTGGATATGCCAACTAAGTTGGCGCTTTTAGTGTTTGCGGCTTTGTTGCCCATGCTGTATTTGGCGCTGCAAGTGGGAGTGGTAGGATTTATGGCGCTAGCCATCAGCGCCTTAGTGCTGTTTATTGGCGGTAATTTGATTTTAGGTCGGTATCGGGCTTTGGTCGCTAAGGCGAAGAAAATCTACGATAACCCTTTAATGGCATATATCTACACTGGACAATCCGATGATGTTGGTGCGATAGAGCTTGCACTGCAAATGCAAAACTCAGAGTTAAAATCTGTGCTAGGTCGTGCCCGTGATTCCTGCGATAAGGTGACTCAAGAAGCTAAAGTATCAGCGGCAAAAGGCGAAGAAATTCAAAATACAAGCCAGTCACAGCTTTCTGAGATCGAGCAAGTAGCAACTGCAATGCAGCAAATGACAGCGACCCTTGGTGATATGTCTTCTAACTGTGCCGATGCGGCGAGTGCTTCGCAGATGGCATCAGAGCAAACAATCAACGGCGATAAAACTGTGCTGAGTACGATTCAATCTATTCAGGCCATGGCGCAACAGTTGCACGAAACCTCGAAAGTTATCAGCGAATTAGAAGGGCATAGTAAAGATATTGGTAGGGTGCTGGATGTCATTCAAAGCATTGCAGAGCAAACAAACCTATTGGCATTAAATGCCGCCATTGAAGCTGCACGGGCAGGGGAGCAAGGACGTGGTTTTGCGGTTGTTGCCGATGAGGTGCGGGCGTTAGCGAAACGTACCCATGATGCAACAAAGGAAATCCACAGTATGATTAATCTGTTGCAGCAGGGGACAAATAAAGCTGTGCAAAGTATGCATGAAGGGGTTGAAGCTGCCTCCGAATGTATTACCACAGCGGATTTAGCGGGTGCGGCGTTGCGTACCATACGTGAGGCCATAGTGACCATTACCGATATGAATCACCATATTGCCAGTGCGGTGGAAGAGCAATCGAGTGTGGCGAATGAGATGAACCGAAGCGTGGTTAATGTGTCACAGTTTACCCATTCCAGCCACCAACTCGGCTGTGAAATGGTTGACCTCAATGATGAAGTGATTAGCGAAATGGATTCCCATACCGTGTTGGTTGGGCAGTTTTTAAAACGCAGTTTTAAAGTTTAGTATCGTCGCTATCCAAAAGTTTGAATCAAAAGGCAATCAATCTTTGATTGCCTTTTCTTTTCTGCCATAGGGATTGAGCCTCGATTAATAACCCTGAGTAAAATCGACCTGATTTTGCAAGGGCTCTGCTGCGATGTAGCGGCGATAGTTGTCGCTAAAAATACGAACGATTTGCTCAGGTTGGCTCGGCGCCGAGATATGGGGCGTGATAATGACGTTTGGCCTCTCCCAAATCGGATGCGTTGCAGGGAGTGGCTCCTGCATGAACACATCGAGAATGGCTTGCTGCGCAGGTTGTGCAATCAGCTGGGCATTAAGGGCATCGAGATCTAGTACATCACCGCGGCCAACATTTACCAAAATAGCATCGGCTTTGAGCTTAGCGATCATTGACTGATTCAGAAGCTGGCGAGTTTCTGGTGTACTTGGCAGTAAGTTAGTGACCACATCGCTGTGGCTTAAGCATTGTGTTAGCTGCGATAGCGGTAAAATCACATCAAAGCCTTCGACCTCACGGCCGCTGTGATTTATCCCTGTGACATGCATGCCGAACTGTTTAGCCGTCTTGGCAACATGCTGGGCGATGGAACCTGTGCCTAAGAGTAATAATCGCATCCCTTGTAAACTGGTGCGCGTAGCACTTTGTACTTGCCAAGATTTTTGCTGTTGTTGCGCTTGGTAGAAATGGTGTCCTCGCACGTGGGCGAGCAGATAACCAAACAAATACTCACTCATCAAGGGGCCGAAAATCCCTTTGATGTTGGTAAGTTGATAATCCTTTCTTGCCCTTGGCCCCATCAGGGCATCAATGCCCGCAAAACTGGATTGCAACCATTTTAGCTCTTTGGCATGGGGCACTAGCGGTGCGGCAAGTTTGGGTTCGGCAAGCCAGATATCGGCCTGTGCAATATTCGCAGGATTATCATCAAGCAACTCAAGGTCGGGCAACTGCTGCGCCTCAATGAGCTGGCGATATTGTTCATTCGCCTTAGTGAGTAAGAGTAACTTGTGCCCCATGTCGTCTCCCTTTATGCTTGGTTGTCTTTATTTTTCAATATGCTGCTGTCTTGTTTTATTTTTGCAGCGCTATTTAGGTTGAGTCTTATGTTTGATCAGTTAGTCGCCATTATTGGCCATTTAGGAAATATGTTGCGTCCTTGGTCCTTCGATATCGCCACGGCCATGGTGGTGTGTTTGATTTTAGTGTTTTCAGCCGATATGAATCGCATCATCAGACGGCATTTAGTTGGTCACTCTTTTATCCTGCGAACCTTGGTTTTTATCATTGTGAATGCCTTTGGTTATGGCCTATTGATCGTTAAAGCCACGCCTTGGGTGGCAAGGCAAATCGTTGCCATGCCATCCCATTGGATGTTTTTGCTGATCGTCGCCATGTTTATTTTTATCGGCTATTGGGCACAGCGAAATAGCCAAGCTTAAGGCGTTAAGTCCGTGAAATGCGGTTATTCGAAATAACCGCGATAGTCTGTATTGGTCGGGTGTGCTAGCGCCTGCATCGCTCGGTCTGGGTAATTGCTAAAGATGCCATCGACACCAAGCTGCTTAAGTGCATGAATATCATCGCGGTTATCGACGGTGTAAACATACACCTTAGCACCTCTTTGGTGGGCGTCATCCACTAGGGCTTGGCTGATAAAACTCACATCTAAATGCAGAGAATATGCGTTTAGCTCGCTTACGACCGCTGCGCCATCGAGGGGAATACTGGCGAGCAAGGGTGCCACTAATGCCTGTGGCAGAGCCTGTTTAACTTGCTGTAAATAAGGATGATTAAAGGAGGATATCAGTAATTGCTCGTTACTGAACCCTAGCTCGGTGATGGCTTTGGGATAAAGTTCGAGGAGTGGCGTTACTGTATTTACGCCTTTAAGTTCAATGTTTACTGTGGCGCGACCTGCGACCAGTTCGAGCACTTGCCAAAGTGTGGGAATGGGTTCGCCTTTAACTGTGACTTGCTCTAGGTAGTCCCTACTTACTAAATGGATAATGCCTTGGCCTGAGCTTTTATTGTCGAGCCTGCGGTCATGAAATACGACTAACTCACCTTCGACATTGTGCACATCCAACTCAATGGCTTTGGTGCCTAATTCAATCGCTTTGGCCATGGCGGCTAAGGTATTTTCTGCCACATAACCGCTGGCACCACGGTGAGCAAAAATAAGCATGTGATTTTTCCTATTAACTGCGGATTATGCCGACCTGATCGCGAGTTTGGCCATTTTTAATATGGATTTCCATTTGCGGATAGGCGAGTTCTAAGTTGTTTTCTTTAAGCTTACGGGTAATACGTTTGTGCAGATCGTGGCGTAGTGGCCAGCGTGCCGACATATCTTTTGCATAGGCTCGTACTTCATAGTCTTGAGTATGTTTACCAAAGCCCGCAAACCACACTTCTGGCTCTGGATTAGGCAGCGCATCTTCGCATTCCTGAACAGCTTGATAAAGCGTTGCTTCCACTTTTGCTGGATCCGAATCGCGGGCAACCGACACATAAACAATGACACGGGTAATAGGGTCCGACAGCGACCAGTTAATCAATTGCTCGGTAATAAAAGCCTTGTTAGGAATGATAATTTCCTTTCTGTCCCAATCGATAATAGTGGTGGCACGGATCTGGATTTTACTCACAGTCCCGGTGAGATCGCGGATTGTCACCGTATCGCCAATACGCACTGGCTTTTCGAACAGAATAATCAAACCCGAGATAAAGTTGGCAAAAATCTCCTGCAAACCAAAACCGAGACCCAGTGACAAGGCTGCAATCAACCATTGCAGTTTTGACCATTCCATCCCGAGATTTGAAAAGCCAATCAGCAGCCCTAAAAATACCACTAAATAACGACTTACTGTGGTGATAGCAAAGCCAGTGCCCGGTGTCAGGTCGAGACGCTGTAGGATCATCAGCTCAAGCAAACCGGGTAAATTGGTCGCAATCATCAGCGAGAAGCCAACGATGATTAAGCCGAATAACAGCGATTTCATGGTGATGGGGAGCTGCTGCTCGACACCATTGACGCTGGTATTGGTGGTCCAGAGGGTGATGCCATCCAAGAAGGAAAATAGCGCCGTATGGGTTTGCGTCCACAGGCCAATTAAGCTGGCTAAAAACGCCAGTAGCAATAAGGAACGCACCAATCCAAGGGACTGACTCGAAATGGTTTCGAGGTCGACTACGGGTTCTTCGTAGGTATCTAAGCCATCATTGGAGCTATGGTGTGTTTCGCCCTTTTCCCGTTGGGCTAAACGCTCAGCCCGTTTCGCTTTCGCGCGGTCGAAGGCAATGCGGCGGCGCTCAATCAACATCCAACGTTTAATTAATTGATAGAGCAGTAAAAAGCTTAATCCCAATATGATTGATAGCTGTAATTGCAACAGCATTTGGAATGCTGTGAAGTAGTAGCCCCTAAAGGCGAGCCCAGCGCTCAGCAGGGGAACAGCGATCAACAATGCCCAGAGCATTTTTTGGATCAGCCGTTTGTTCTTCCCCTCTTTTTGAACAACGCTATTTTGCCGGCTTAATAGCAAAATATCCTTGTATAACAAGAATAACACCACACAAAAACAGATAAATGCGCCGCGGCCAATGCTGTTGCGGATAAGCGAGGCATCGAGTATTTCGGTAAAGCCCATAATGCCAAGCAAGGGACTGGCGACAAATACAAAGTGTTTGAGCCTGAGCTGGCCAGCCTGAATCAGTTTTGAGGGGCGTTTGAAGTGGCCTACCAATACGCCTTTATCTAGAGCAAGAATAAAAATCAATCGATACAATAGGTAAACCAATCCTATTGCTAAAATCCCCATGCCGACGGCTTGCACAAAGTTACGGTCTGATTGATAGAAAATCCATCCTGCTGCCACTATGGGGAGCGGTTTGATTAAGGCATAACCTAGGCTAAGGACTAAGGATTTGAAGGTATAAATAAATTTATCTTGAGTCACATTACCCACATAGGTTGCATAGTTGCCGAGTAATCGATTGAATTTAGGTTTTATTAAATCTTGAACCACTAAACAGAGCACTAGCAGAATGATCCACCATGACCAATAGTCGTTTTGCTCCTGCCAAGCTTTGCTAAGTTGTCCCCATTGTGCCTGTTGGATTAGCCATAGGGCGCTACGTTGAATATCGGTGAGCCAGAGCTTGTTAATGCTCGCGGCATTAGGTACCCAAAATAGATGTTCGTTTAGGGTGTTTTTTAGCGTCAGGTGCTGTTGGCTAAGCTGCTGATAATTAACTTTAAGCTTGCCTAGTTCACTCAAATACTGGTCATAACTCTGCATTAGCTGAGTCAGCAATGCTTGCTGTGAGCGCAGCAACTTAATCTGCCCCTCATTATAGAGATTGGCTTGTTCGAGTTCTTGTTCGTTGAGTGCCTGCTGTTGCTCTAGGTGATACCTGTCGAGACGCGCATCGGCGATAAGAGTTTGTAGTTTTTCATGGTTTGGCGGTTTGGGCAGCGATTGCAACATCTGCAAAAAGCGTTCGCCAAAGGCGGAGTTCATTTTGACCCAAGTAATTTGCTCTTGGATATTTGCGAGTTGCTTGGCTTGGGATTGATATTGGAGCTCAGCCTGTTCTTGCTGCTCTACCACGTTATTGATTTGCAAGGTTAAGGTTTGTAGTTTTTGGCCGTAGATTTGATTGGTATCGGCGATATTGCGTGTAATCGGATCGATGACTTTAGTGGTATCAACTAAATTCTTGGCCAGCGTGGCATCGGTTTGTTGTTGGCGCTGCTTGTTGATCGCCTTATTGATAGTTTCAATAAAGGCTTCTTGCTGGCTCAATTGCTGGCGAACTAACTGTAACTGTAGCTGGGTAAGTTCGATACGCTTTTGGCTACTGGCAAGCTCGGCCTCATGGGTGGCTAGGCTCTGTTCAAAAAAAATCCGCTGTATTTGTTGTAATTCACCCGCTGGCGTATCGATAGGTGCCAATTCCGTTTTTTTATTTTGCAGCACATTTTGTCTTGCATTGGCAATGACGGAAGGCAGTAGATTATGCCGCTGTAGTAGTTCGTTGACTTGATTGCCGAGAGTTGCCTCGCTCTCTTTTAACTCTGATAGGCGTAAATAGGCCATCGAGGCTTGCTGGTTAAGATCTGTTGCTTTATCCAGCTTTAATGGCTTAGTGGCCTCTTTTAAGCCCTGATCGATGACCTTTTTATTTTTTTCAAAATCCAGCTGCGCCTGCTGAAAACTGCTCGCATTGGCCGCCAGTCTGTCAATGTTGTTTTTAAGCTCAACAATTTGATCGTCAATGCTAATATTTTGTTGCTGATTTTGGTTGTTTAGGCCAAGACGCTTGTCCAATTGCAAGGGCGAATTGGCATGGAGAGAAAAAGACAAAAAAGCAATAACGAACAATAAAATACGTGGCATATAGGCAAAAGCAATTAGAGGCGAAAGACGCACTCATCTTAGCCAACTTGGGCCAAGATTGGTATGTTTCAAATGTTCTTTTTTCGCCGTTGTGACTGGTGGGATTGATGGGTTTCAAAGATGGCGGTGGCGACTATGATGGTTCCGCCTATCAAAGTATTTACATTCAGTGCTTCACCTAAAATCAGCAAAGCCAACATGGCCCCATAAAAGGGTTGAAGGCAGGAGACTAGCCCTACTGTTTTAGCACTTAATTGGCGCAATGCCGAGGTGAACAGCGCATGGGGCGCGGCAGTAAACACGACCCCGAGCAGCGCTATCAAGCCCCAGGTTTCAAGGGAGATGCTTTGCAGATCTGTTTGATGCCAAGGCATAAGAAACACCGCCGCCACTAAGGTCTGATAAAACATGGCGTGGGGGCCACTATATTGGGAAAAATAGCGTTTTTGCAGTAGGTTACGGGCGGTAAATAACATTGCCGACAGAATACCGATCGCAATTCCTAGAGTCGTGTCGTTACCAAGATTGGCTTCGGGGATCAGCAGTACAACACCTATCAGCACGAAAATGCCGCTGATAATATCCATCAGCTTGATTTTATTGCCCGTTAATAATGGCTCGGCAATCACCGTCATCACCGGATAGGTGAAGAAGGCAATCATGCCGATGGCGACCGATGAGAGTTGCATCGCGGCAAAGTAGGTGACCCAGTGTAAGCTGACTATCACACCTAAGCCGATAGCAACCAGATAATCCTGTTTGCTGGCAAGGCTTAAGTATTTACCGCGGAATTTGATGAGCAATGCCAACACTAACGCCGCGACTACACATCTTAGGAAGGTAATATCGAGTGCGCTTAAGGGGATTAACTTTGAAAACAACGCTGTGCCGCCAAACATCAGCACAGCTAAGTGTAATTCGATTAATCCCGAAGGTTTACTGGTCTGGCTCAATTGGGTCGCCGTAGTTAGTCGGCTGACGCCTGATTTTTCAGATTAGCAAAGGCTTGACCCATACGCGTCACGGCTTCTGGCTCAACGCCTTCGGCGAAGGTGTCGATAGCATCTTTGGCAAACAGCATGACGACGGTACTGCCAAGCTTGAAGCGACCCATTTCTTCGCCTTTCTCTAAGGTAATCGCGTCAGGGCCTACCGTTGGATATTCCCAAGTGAATACTTGCTTACCGGTTGGCGGCGTAATAGTGCCTGCCCAAACGGTTTCGATGCTCGCCACAATAGTTGCACCCACTAATACCATAGCCAGTGGGCCAAGCTCGGTTTCAAAAATCGCCACAACACGTTCGTTGCGAGCAAACAGGCCTGGTACATGGCGCGCCGTTAATGGGTTAACGGAAAACAACTCACCTGGCACATAGGTCATCTTCGACAGCGTGCCTTTAATCGGCATATGGATGCGGTGATAATCCTTAGGAGCCAGATAAATTGTCGCAAAATCACCACCTTCGAAGCGTTTGGCATCTTCGGCTTGGTCGCCAAGCAGAGTGAGCGAAGAATAGTGATGACCTTTTGCTTGGAAAATACGGCCATCCTTGATGGGGCCTAGCTGGCTCACTGCGCCATCAACCGGATGTACCATGATATTGGCCGCGCTATTGATGGGGCGAATACCTGGCTTAAGTGCGCGGGTAAAAAAGTCGTTGAAGCTTTTATAGGCTTCGGGTTCGCTCTGAGCCGCTTCGCTCATATCGATTTTATATTGCTTGATAAACCATTTAATCGCGGCAGTCGTTAATGCGCCAGCTTCGGAAGCGGCAAGTTTACCGACTAAGCGAGATAACAGGTGCTTTGGCAGCATGTACTGCAGCGCAATTTTAACTTTATCCAATTTGTGTTCCTTTCCTTTATGTTGCTCAACTTAGGTTGAGACTTGTTTTGCGTTAATTCTATTCGTTGTGATGGCTTTGTTGTACTCGTTATTCATCGCTTTGGGCGCGAAATTGCCGAGCGTGACGCTGCTCATCAAGGCTTGCGATAATACGATGGTAGTTATTAAAGCGATCTTCACTAATCTTACCCGCTTCGACTGCGGCTTTTAAGGCGCAGCCTGGGTCATCGCCGTGCTTACAATCGCGGAATTTACAGCCACCTAAAAAGTCACGAAATTCGATAAAGCACCAACCGACACGTTGGGCGGGTAAGTGCCAGAGGGCAAATTCGCGCACGCCGGGGGAGTCGATTAAATCACCACCACTCGGTAAATGCAGTAACTTAGCGGTGGTCGTGGTGTGTTGTCCAAGCCCAGAGTTGTCGGAGACATCGCCCACCAGTAGCTCGGCTTCGGGCAGTAAGGCATTGACCAGAGAAGATTTGCCCACACCAGACTGGCCAGCAAATACGCTCACTTTATCTTTCAGCAGGGCTTTAATGGTATCTAAGCCTTCGCCTAACTTACTGCTGACCTTATATACTGGATATCCAATGGCTTCGTAGCGCTTTAAGGCAGCTTCGATGGTGGGTGCTTCTTCAGGCGTTAACAGATCGATTTTGTTCAAAATAATGATCGGCGGAATATCCGTGTCTTCGGCTGCCACTAAATAGCGGTCAATAATCTGGGTGGTAAAGCTAGGTAATACGGAAGACACAATCAAAATTTGGTCGATATTCGAGGCGATAATTTTCACGCCATCGTATAAATCGGGGCGCGAGAGGGAAGAGCGTCTTGGATGCACTGCTTCCACAATGCCAGCTATACCACTATTTGCTTGGCTTTCAATAGCTAAGCGTACAATCACTTTATCGCCGGTCACTAAACTGCTAATGGTGCGGCGAATGTTGCAGCGCACAATCTGGCCATCTTCGGTTTCAATATCGGCATGTTGACCAAAGCGGGAGATCACGGTTCCGCTCTGTTCTGGGCCAAGTGAGCTATCCTGTAACTCAGGCGCATTTTTATCACCATTGTCACGATTGAGGCGTTTCTCGTGATTGGCGCGCATACGGCGTAATTGGCCTTGGCTTAGGGGTTTCTTTTTACTCACTGGTTTGTCTTCGTCAATTAGGTGATATTTTGTGTTTGAAAAAAGCAGTATGATACACGCTCTTGAATAAAAAAGCCTGAATTTAGGCTAACTGACATGATAAGGCGCAATTATGGCGGCAGACGCAAATAATCTCATTTGGATCGATCTCGAAATGACTGGGTTAGAACCCGATGTCGATAGGGTCATTGAAATTGCTACCTTAGTAACAGACCAAGAACTCAATATTATCGGTCAGGGGCCAGTGATTGCTATTCATCAATCGGATGAAGTACTGGCGGCCATGGATGATTGGAACCAAAAACATCACGGTGAATCGGGCCTCATCGATAGAGTGCGTGCCAGCCAAGTGAACGAAGCGCAGGCTGTTGCACAAACCATCGCATTTTTAGAGCAATACGTGCCTAAGGGTGCCTCGCCTATGTGTGGTAACAGCGTGGGTCAGGACCGTCGCTTCTTAAATCGTTATATGCGTGAATTGGAGGACTACTTCCATTATCGCAATCTAGACGTAAGCACGGTTAAGGAGCTAGTGAAGCGTTGGAGCCCTGAAACTATGGCCGGTTTCAAAAAGCAAAACACTCACCAAGCTTTGCAAGATATCCAAGAGTCGATAGCAGAATTGCAGTATTACCGTAGCAAAGTATTTAAAATTTGACCGATCAGCAGATAAATCTGCAAGAAGGGGTTGCAGCCGCATAAATTTTTCATATAATGCGGCCTCAACTTTTTGATGCGGGCATGATTGTCTCGTCAAATAAGTAAAGGCGACATTAGCTCAGTTGGTAGAGCGATACCTTGCCAAGGTATAGGTCATCGGTTCGAACCCGATATGTCGCTCCAAATTACAAATTTAGTGATTTACCAAGTCATTAAATGCAGGATATGCGACATTAGCTCAGTTGGCAAAGGTGGATAGACGATACCTTTGTGGATGTTGAAGGCAAATTTAGCAGCGATACAAAATGCGACATTAGCTCAGTTGGTAGAGCGATACCTTGCCAAGGTATAGGTCATCGGTTCGAACCCGATATGTCGCTCCAAATACAAATTTAGTGATTCACCAAGTCATTAAATACAAAATTATGCGACATTAGCTCAGTTGGTAGAGCGATACCTTGCCAAGGTATAGGTCATCGGTTCGAACCCGATATGTCGCTCCAATTTCAGACGGTTACAGTCTTAAAATGTAAATGCGACATTAGCTCAGTTGGTAGAGCGATACCTTGCCAAGGTATAGGTCATCGGTTCGAACCCGATATGTCGCTCCAATTTTCTAAATCTCCCCATAATCAAGTACTCAATTAGCATTAGCTCAGTTGTGCTTTTGATATTGCGATACCTTTCTTTTTCAAGGTATAGGTCATCGGTTCGAACCTGATATGTCGCTCCAATTTTTCTCGTTAGTCTCCCCATAAAATCTTCATCATTTCAAACTAAGTTATCGCAACTGACATAGCGCTATTTTACTTTTCTGTACACTTAACATGTCTGTTCCGTTGTTGATTATTCCAAGCATTTTTGAGCACGTTCATCGCTGCAATTTATTAACCTTTGTTTTCGTGGTTATTTTTAATACTAATGTGGTTAAGTGTTGCAGGATTTACCTGCCCTGCGGCTGTTGTCGATGATGTTTTCTATTTTGTAAAAAATAAAACAGCAAGGTTAATGCGTGATCTGCACCTTGTTTCTTCAAGATTTCCTAAATTAGATGGCGTTGCGAAAGTTAAATTATGACCTTGTTCAAATATTCGTAACGCTTTTACTTACATAATGAATCCAGACAAAGTTAATAGCGCCAAGTAGTTGGCTTAACACTGGAGTGCATTATATGCGTATTCAACAATTACGTGATTTACTTGAGTATGTGGCGAACTGCCGCTTAGATATGGCGCAACTCTATGGCCGACTGAACAATCATGCTGACTCCGCTCGAGTAAAGATGATGCTGGAGTATTTTGAATCTCATCAAAAGCATGTCGCTGAAAAATTGCGTGATTATATGGATGAGGCGCCAGCGAGGGTTCTCGATACTTGGTATAAAGACTTTGTGTTTGAAGATTTTACTAAGCGTTGCCAAGATACCATGTTACCCGCCAATATGAACGAAGATGATGTGTTGAATTTACATCTCGACTTGGAAAATCGTCTGATTGGCTTATTGGAAAAAACCGTCAACTCAACCACCGCTGAAGATGCGCGTGCGGCATTAGAAGGCTTAATTCGAGTTGAGAAAACTCAACAGCAACGATTAGTTCACAGCACTATCCGGATGGACGATATTTAACCTATCGATACCTCATCTGTGTTCGTGTAAACACTGAAAGCCAGCTAAATGCTGGCTTTGTTGTTTTTGGATGATAAGTGTTATCCATATTCACTGCTTTTTGCATGGCATCTGATTTACGTCATAACTTTTCTCGAAGCTTTTTGCTACTTTCTTGATCTCATTAGTTGATTTGACCATTAACTGTTTAGTGTTCATCCATAGCGATGGTCGATTAGATGAGTCACTCTTTTGTTATTTTGTCGCGCAGGAGATCCTCTATGGCACAAGATTTATCGAGTTTACCCACAGCGCTTTATACGCAAGAGCAGGTGCGAGCGGCTGAACTGCTCGCAGTTTCAGAAGGGGAAGCTACGTTGTATCAATTAGTTGAACGTGCTGGATGCGCAGCGTTTAACTATTTAACAGAGCAGATAGTGCGCCAGCCTAAGCTTGGGGCTATGCCATTATTGGTACTCGCAGGTAATGGTAATAACGGTGCCGATGCCCTCGTTTGTGCTCGTCTAGCTCTAGAAGCAGGACATAAGGTTAACGTTTTTTTACTAAAGACCAAGGGTACGCCAGAATTTGAACAAGCGCTTTCGGCTTACCTTAATCAAGGTGGGATCGTCGATTCTCCTAATATTGATGCGATCTTACAGGCGCCAATCCTTATCGATGGATTACTGGGGACTGGCGTTCAGGGCGCGGTGCGAGAACAGGTTGCAGCGCTTATCCATGCCATTAATCAGAGTAATGCTTGGGTGCTTAGTTTGGATCTCCCCTCGGGGATCTTGGCCGATACCGGTGTTGTCGCTCAAGTCGCAGTGATGGCGGATGCGACTTTATGCTTTGGCGGTTTAAAACAAGGCCTACTCACCAGTAAGGCAAGACATCACTGCGGTCATCTTGCTTTTGCCGATCTGGGATTAACTCCCTTTTTTAATGGTGAAAGCGCGACTCGAGTGGGTGGTGAAATCCTAAAAAGCTATTTTGCCGCCAGAGCAAGGGATAGCCACAAAGGTCAATCGGGTAAAGTAACCCTGATTGGTGGTGACTTTGGCATGGCAGGGGCGATTCGACTTGCCAGTGAAGCTTGTTTGCGTGCGGGGGCTGGATTAGTCACAGTGATCAGTCGGCCAGAGCACCAACTTACGGTAAATGTATCTCGACCTGAGTTAATGTTTTGGGGTTGTGAGCTAGTCGATATGGAGGTGTATCTGCGCCTTGGTTGGGCACAGGTGGTTGTGCTTGGCCCTGGGTTAGGTAAACACGATTGGGGTTATAACTTGTTTAAAGCCGCGGGGTTAAGCGATAAACCCTGTGTTCTCGATGCCGATGCATTGAATTTACTCAGTCAAGAACCGCGCAGGCAAACTAACTGGGTACTCACGCCCCATCCGGGAGAGGCCGCACGGCTGCTGGGATGCAGTGTCGCTGATATTGAGCATGATCGATTAGCGGCCGTGCGTGCTTTGCAGCAAAAATACGGTGGAGTAGTGCTGCTTAAAGGGGCTGGAACCATCATTTTTGATGGAAAACAGATGGTCGTGGCGCCAGTTGGTAATCCAGGTCTTGCGAGTGGTGGGTGCGGTGATGTGTTATCTGGTATTATAGGCGCCCTTATGGCTCAAGGTATGGATAACATGCAGGCGACAGTCGTTGGCGTTGTCGTTCATGGTTGTGCGGCGGATCTTGCTGCGGTTCAAGGTGAACGGGGCATGTTAGCCAGCGATTTGATGCCTTTTATTCGCCAATTAGTAAATAGTGATTTACTCTAGGCGCTGTAAAATTTAAGCGCGGGTGGACTACCGCGCTTAAATTGCCTCCTTAATCGATAACGGCAGTGATATAAGCGGACATGACAGAGACAGAGTTAACCTTTCAATTACATAATGAAGACGAGACTATTGCGGTTGGGCAAAAATTGGCTCGCCATATTCAAGCGCCTTTGACTCTGTATTTAACGGGGGATTTGGGGGCGGGTAAAACCACTCTGAGCCGCGGTTTGATTCAAGGATTAGGACATAAAGGTGCAGTCAAAAGCCCAACTTACACTTTAGTTGAACCTTATGAGCTCGACGGTGTCGAAGTTTATCATTTTGATTTGTATCGTTTAAACGATCCCGAAGAGTTAGAGTTTATGGGGATCCGTGATTACTTTACCCAGAGCAGCCTCTGTATCGTAGAATGGCCTGACAAAGGTGAAGGGTTGTTACCCGATGCTGATATCCACCTACATTTAAAATATTTTAACCAAGGACGTGAAATCCATATTCGAGCCTTAACCGTATCAGGTAAAACGCTATTAGCCGCGATAAAATAAAAACAAAGATGACTAAAAATAAGTATTACTTTCAAAGAATTATTCTTTTTTTATGCGCGTTTTTTGCTGTTGCAGCCCACGCGGCCAACCAGCTCGAAGGTGTGCGTATTTGGGCCGCACCCGAGTCGACACGAATTGTGTTCGATTTGAGTGAGGTGCCCAATTACAGTTATTTTTCCCTCGATGGTCCTCATCGTTTAGTGGTCGATCTAAAAAAGGCATCGACGAAACTGAGCCTGAAAAATATCGATAACAACAGTAAGTTAGTCAAAGGCATACGAGTCAGCAAATCTCCGACGAAAGGCGATTTACGTTTGGTTATTGATTTGGTTAAACCCTTAAATGCGAACTTATTTTCGTTACCCGTGACGGCACCTTATGGTAATCGGCTTGTGGTTGACCTAGAGGATAAAACTGTGACGGCTTCGCCGTCAGTCACGAGTTCAACTTCAGTTAAAAAATCCGTTAATCAAAGTGTGCCATCTTCCCGCGATATTGTTATCGCGATTGATGCTGGGCATGGTGGTGATGATCCCGGCTCGATTGGACCATCCGGTCTCTATGAGAAAAAAGTCGTGTTCGAAATTGCAAAACGGTTATCGAGCAAAATTAACGACACACCTGGAATGCGTGCAGTGATGATCCGCACTGGTGATTACTTTGTGAATTTGAATAAACGCTCTGAACTTGCTCGTAACAGTAAGGCAGATTTGCTGATCTCTATTCATGCGGATGCTTTTACATCACCCAATCCACGAGGTGCATCTGTGTGGGTATTGTCGATGCGCCGTGCAAACAGTGAAATTGGTCGTTGGTTAGAACAAAAAGAGAAACACTCAGAGTTGCTGGGAGGCGCAGGGGAAATTATTCAAAATACTGATAATGAACAGTATCTTGCTATGACCTTACTCGACATGTCTATGAACAGCTCTATGGCCATTGGTCACTCGGTTGCTGGGGATATTTTAAAAGATTTAGGTGCAGTGACGGAGCTGCATAAGAATCGTCCTGAATCAGCTAGTTTTGCAGTGTTAAAGTCTCCTGATATTCCGTCAATCTTGGTGGAAACGGGCTTTATCTCGAATCCGAAAGAAGAACGTTTGCTGAGCAGCAACCGTCATCAAGAGAGTATTGCCACTGCGATTTACAAGGGCGTTAATCGTTATTTCCAAAACAACCCTCCGGCTGATACTTTATTGGCCAAGCGCAATCATGGAAGTTCAACTGCGCCATCAAGTACAAAATCTGCGGGAAATATTAAGCATAAGGTAAGTCGGGGGGAGTCGCTTTCTGCTATTGCCCAGCGCTATAAAGTCCCGATGGCTAGCATTATACGTGCTAATGGCATGAAGACTGATGTGGTACAGCTTGGGCAGACACTTGTGATTCCTGAGAGCTAAATAGGATGAAGTCTATGGGGATCCAGATCCTTCCGCCGCAATTGGCGAACCAAATCGCCGCTGGCGAAGTTGTCGAAAGACCGGCCTCAGTGGTGAAAGAACTCGTTGAGAACAGCTTAGATGCTGGCGCAACCCGTATCGATATCGAAATCGATAAGGGCGGCAGTAAGCTGATTAAGATCCGTGACAATGGTTCGGGGATCCCAAAGGATGAATTAGCCTTGGCGTTGTCGCGCCATGCCACCTCGAAACTGCATTCCCTCGACGATCTTGAAGCTATCCTCAGCTTTGGCTTTCGCGGTGAGGCTTTAGCAAGTATCAGCTCCGTCTCCCGTTTAACCTTAACGTCGCGCACTGCTGAGCAAACCGAAGCGTGGCAAGCTTACGCTGAAGGCGTCGATATGGCTGTTAAAGTCATGCCTGCGGCGCATCCGGTGGGTTCAACCATTGAAGTCGTTGATCTATTTTTTAATACTCCGGCGCGTCGACGCTTTTTAAAAAGTGACAAAACCGAATTTACCCATATTGATGAATGGTTAAAGCGAATTGCTTTGGTGCGGGGGGATATCCATTTTACCCTGACACACAATGGTAAAACCGTGCGCAATTATCGCCCAGCGATGAATGAGTCACAATATTTACAACGACTGACCCAGGTTGCGGGCCGGCCGTTTGCCGATCAAGCACTTAGAATCGAATGTCAACACGATGATTTACGTTTAAGTGGTTATCTGCAATCGCCTTGGTCAACCGTGCAGACCGATACTCATTACTTTTATGTGAATGGCCGTCTAGTGCGCGATCGTTTAGTTAATCATGCGGTGCGTCAAGCATTTGCACAAAAGGCCGAAGTAGAACAACCCGGCTATGTGCTGATGCTGGATATCGATCCTCATCAGGTGGATGTGAACGTGCATCCAGCAAAACATGAAGTGCGATTCCATCAAAGCCGTTATGTGCATGATTATATTTTGCAGGCACTGCAATCGGCGTTAGAAGAAGCCGGAGAGCTTAGTTTTGAACGTCCTTTCGAGCTGGGTTCGCCCCAAGTGGAGGATGATGTTTCAGAACCCAAGTCTGAACATACTGCCTTCGAGCTGCAATCTCCGAAAGCTAACTTAGCTTGGACTAATACTCCTCAACCTGAAAATTATCGAGGGAGTCAAGTCGATACGGCTATTGGTGAGTCTCGTGCTCGAGATATTGCCACCGTACGGGCGGGGACTATGGTGCAGAGCAATGCCTATGGAAGCATGGCGGTACCTAGGGAGTCACGCAGTAGTTCGGCTGGAGAAAGCCGTGCAAGAGCTGAGCTGCCTTCTAAGACAGCGATTGCCAGTTATGGTGCATTACTGCAGACCCCATCTTACAGCGTACAGGACAAGGCTTATCAAGCTGTTTTACCTATGCCATCGATACTAGATGGACAATTTTGGGTGTTTAGTGATGGGCCAAAATTAAGTTTATTACGTATTGAGTCTGCAGCATTAGCAGTCCGTAGCCATGAGATTGAAATAAAACTGGCGACAGGATTGATTGGGCAGCCTTTATTGATGCCAGTATCGGTTGGCGCTGATCCTGATTGGACAGCGTTACTCGAAGAACATGCAACACTTATCCGTCAACTTGGTTTAGAGCTAACAATTCGTTACCAGCAGTTGATTATTAAAAAAGTGCCCCCATATCTGAGGGACTGTCAGTTAGCGAAGGTCATTCCTGAGTGGCTACAATCGCTACGTTTTGAAGCGCCAGCACCCAATGCATTAGCGTTATGGCTGGCAGAGCAAAGCCTAACTGGATTTATCTCGGCACCCGATATTTGGGCCGCTTATTGTCAGTTAACGGAAGATAAAAGGCAGAAAATTGCCAGTAAAGCAGTATCCTTACCTTGGCAATCGTGGCTAGAAGAGCAAGCAATTGAATAAAGAATTACAGCCTAAAGTGGTTTTTTTGATGGGGCCAACGGCGTCAGGAAAAACGGCTTTAGCTCTCGAATTAGCCGAAAAGCATAATTGCGAAATTATCTCGGTTGATTCAGCATTAATCTATCGCGGCATGGATATTGGCAGTGCTAAGCCCTCTGCCGAGGAATTAGCACGAGGTCCGCATCGGCTGATTGATATTCGCGATCCGGCTGAGAGCTACTCCGCCGCCGATTTTAGAGCCGATGCGCTGCGCGAGATTGAACAGATTATCAGCATGGGCAAGACCCCTTTATTAGTGGGCGGAACCATGATGTATTTTAAGGCGCTATTAGAGGGATTATCGCCGCTACCCAGTGCTGATGAGGCTATTCGCGCCGATATTCAAGCCGAGGCGGATACAAACGGATGGGAAGCGCTGCACGAGCAATTGAGGGAGATAGATCCCGTCTCTGCAGAAAGAATTCATCCTAATGATCCACAAAGGCTTTCAAGAGCGTTAGAAGTCTATAGAATAAGCGGTAAGAGTTTGACTGAGTTAACCATGACCAAGTCGGCTCCTTTACCCTATAATGTGGTGCAATTTGCCATTGCACCGCGAGAGCGTAAAGTGTTGCATGCGTTAATCGGGCAGCGTTTTCGCATAATGTTAGAGCAAGGCTTTATTGATGAAGTCGTCCAGCTTAAAGCGAGAGGTGACTTGCATTTAGATTTACCCTCAATGCGTTGCGTGGGATATCGACAATGTTGGCAATATCTCGATGGTGAATTTGACTATGATACTATGGTCGAAAAAGCCGTTGCCGCTACTAGGCAATTAGCTAAGCGTCAATTAACATGGTTGCGTAGTTGGCCAGAGTTGAATTGGCTGGAAAGTGGTGCTGAGGGGAATTTAGTTACACTTATGCGTCAATGCCGCTAGCTTATTAGCCCTTGCTGTATAATACTAAAACTAAACAAAAAACTTCACTGATATCGATTTATTTTTATATAAATTAAAAAGGAAATAATAAAATGGCTAAGGGGCAATCTTTACAAGACCCATTTTTGAACGCACTACGCCGCGAGCGCGTTCCTGTATCTATTTACTTGGTAAACGGCATTAAACTCCAAGGACAGGTAGAGTCGTTTGATCAGTTTGTCATTCTGTTGAAAAACACAGTGAGCCAAATGGTTTACAAACACGCTATTTCTACTGTGGTTCCTGCTCGTCCATTTAACGTTGCTGGCCATCAAAATGCCCAGGGCGGTTATGGCGCGCAAGACGATATGCCAAGTGGCGAATAAAGTTTAGTTAAGGAGTTTGCTTCTTGTTTGATCGTTATGAGGCGGGAGAAACAGCGGTTCTTGTCCATATCGACTTTTCCGATGAGGAACGCCGAGAAGACTTAGTGGAGTTACAGCTATTAGTCGAATCAGCTGGAGCACGCTCAGTCGGGGTCATTACTGGAAGTCGACGCTCACCAGACCGTAAGTTTTTTATTGGTTCTGGTAAAGCCGAGGAGTTAGCCGCCTTAGTGGCAGCCACCGAGGCTAATGTGGTTATTTTCAATCACGCCTTGAGTCCAGCTCAGGAGCGAAATCTTGAACAGGTATGTCAGTGCCGAGTATTGGACAGGACATCACTGATCTTAGATATTTTCGCCCAAAGAGCTCGGACTCATGAAGGTAAGCTGCAGGTGGAGCTAGCGCAATTGCGCCACATGTCGACTCGCCTAGTGCGTGGTTGGACTCACCTTGAGCGCCAAAAGGGTGGTATTGGTTTACGTGGCCCAGGGGAAACCCAGCTCGAAACAGATAGGCGCTTGCTTCGGGGGCGCATTAAAAATATCAACAAACGCTTAGAGCGTGTTGATAAACAACGTGAGCAGAGTCGCCGCGCCCGTAAGCGTAGTGACATGCCAACCGTCTCATTAGTGGGTTATACCAACGCGGGCAAGTCGACGCTGTTTAATGCCTTAACCTCATCTGATGTTTATGCAGCTGACCAGCTATTTGCGACTCTTGACCCTACATTGAGAAAATTAGATCTACCCGACGGTGCCGTAATTTTAGCGGACACTGTAGGTTTTATTCGTCATTTGCCACATGATCTCGTTGCTGCATTTAAAGCAACATTACAAGAGACGCGTCAAGCAGATTTGTTACTGCATATTGTTGATTGTGCAGATGAAAATATGGCGGATAATTTTGAGCAAGTACAATCAGTGCTTAAAGATATAGATGCTGATAAAGTGATGCAATTGATTGTTTGCAATAAAATTGACTTGCTTGAAGATGTGACGCCGCGTATCGAATATGATGAACGCGGTAAGCCTGTACGAGTCTGGGTTTCGGCACAAAAGCGTTTGGGGTTTGATCTGCTCTTGAAGGCGATCACTGAGTTAATTGGTGAAGTTATTCATGAGTTTACACTTAAGATTCCGGCAACTGCTGGACATTATCTTGGCCAGTTTTATCGACTGGATGCGATACAGCAGAAAGAGTACGACGATCTGGGGAACTGTATTTTGTCTGTTCGTTTATCGGATGCCGATTGGCGCCGATTAGCTAAACAGAGTCAGGGTGAGTTAGAAACCTTTATCTACGATGCGTCGATAGAAAAGGCTGTTTGTTAATAATCTAATTTATTTCATCCACTTATGGAGTGCTAAATGGCTTGGAACGAGCCCGGTAACAAGGGTAATGATCCTTGGGGAAATAAAGGTGGTAACGACAAAGGACCACCGGACCTTGATGAGGTTTTTCGTAATCTTTCAAAACGCTTTGGCGGCAAAGGTAATGGCTCTTCTGGCCAAAACTTTAGTTCCTTTAGCTTAATCATCATTCTTGCCATCGCTTTTGTTGTTTGGGGACTTTCGGGTTTGTACACCATTAAAGAAGCCGAGCGGGGCGTAGCGTTGCGTTTTGGTCAACATAATGGTGAGGTGGGACCGGGTCTTCACTGGAAACCAACGTTTATCGATGAAATTTATCCTGTTGACGTGCAATCAGTTCGCTCTGTGCCATCATCTGGCAGCATGCTAACTTCTGATGAAAACGTCGTGAAGGTTGAGCTAGACGTGCAATATCGTATTTCTGATGCGTATGCCTATCTTTTTAGTGCGGTAGACGCCAATGCCAGTTTACGTGAAGCCACTGACAGTGCGCTGCGCTATGTCATTGGTCACAACAAGATGGACGATATTCTGACCACCGGCCGTGATGCTATTCGTCGCGATACTTGGAAAGAATTAGAACGCATTCTTGAGCCGTACAAGTTGGGCTTGGCTATTGTTGACGTTAACTTCTTGCCAGCGCGTCCGCCTGAAGAAGTGAAAGATGCATTCGACGATGCCATTTCAGCGCAAGAAGACGAACAACGCTTTATTCGTGAGGCTGAAGCCTATGCCCGTGAGATTGAACCGAAAGCACGTGGTGAAGTCGAGCGCATGGCGCAACAAGCTAATGCTTATAAAGAACGTGAAATTTTAGAGGCGCGCGGTAAAGTGGCTCGTTTCGAGTTGCTCTTACCTGAATACCAAGCTGCGCCTGAAGTGACCCGTAAGCGTTTGTATCTCGATGCAATGCAACAGGTGATGACTGACACTAACAAAGTCATTATCGATGCTAAAAACAACGGCAATTTAATGTATCTGCCACTAGACAAGTTAATGAAAGAGAAGCCTGCGACTATGCCAGACGTTGAGCCTAAACCTCAACAGAATGTCAATTCTTCATCTATTTCAACTACACGCATTGGTGAGCCTTTGAGTGAACGCCCATCTCGCGAGGAACGTGCTCGCCAGGGGAGGGAGTAATTCATGGGTAGATTAAGTATTGTTCTGATCGCCGTTATATTAGGCATTGGTTTGTCATCTGTGATGGTGGTTAACGAAGGCGAACGTGCGATTGTGGCGCGCTTTGGCGAAATCGTTAAAGATAAAGTTGAAGGCAAACAAGTAACACGTGTTTTCGGCCCAGGTTTACACTTTAAAGTACCTGTGATCGATAAAGTGAAGTTGCTTGATGCGCGTATCCAAACCTTAGATGGTGCTGCAGATCGTTTCGTCACCTCTGAGAAAAAAGACTTAATGGTCGACTCCTATGTGAAGTGGCGTATTTTTGATTTCGAAAAATACTACCTCTCTACTAATGGGGGGATTAAATCGAATGCTGAGACCTTACTGCAACGTAAGATCAACAACGATTTACGTACCGAGTTTGGTCGTCGTACGATCAAAGAGATCGTTTCTGGGCAGCGTGATGAGTTACAAAATAACGCGTTAGCGAATGCTGCTGAGAGTGCTAAAGATTTAGGTATTGAGGTTGTTGACGTGCGTGTTAAGCAGATCAACCTACCCGCAAACGTGAGTAACAGTATTTACCAACGTATGCGCGCTGAGCGTCAAGCTGTGGCTAAAGAGCACCGTGCTCAAGGTAAAGAGCAATCTGAAATTATTCGCGCTACGATTGATGCCAATGTTACTGTTAAAATTGCGGAAGCAGAGCGTAAAGCCTTAACCATTCGTGGTGAAGGTGATGCATTAGCTGCAAAAATTTATTCGGATGCTTATAACAAAGATCCTGAATTTTTTAGCTTTTTGCGTAGTTTAGATGCTTATCGTGCGAGCTTCTCCGGAAGTTCAGACGTTATGGTGTTAGAGCCAGATAGCGAATTCTTCAAATACATGAAGAGTAGTGCTACTAAGAAATAAGCGATGCTAAATCGTTCAGAATGGGCCCCAATCACTGGGGCCCATTTTTTTTATCCTAAATGAAAACAGTAAGTGACAAAGTGAGCGCTAAAATTACATTAGCAATGCATTGTTTATGCCTATCACACAGTCAATATGCTCAAAAAACAGTTCAAAACGATTAAAATTGCTTAACAGCTGTACTTTTTTTGCCCTTTTTTTAAAAAACTCGCAATCTCCCTAACTTACTTGCGTGTTTTCACTATGATCTGCTTCTAATTTTTAGCTATAATGAGCCCCGCTTCAAACTTCGATTTTTGCCCATGGTGATAACTAAGAGGCAAAAAGTCTTTGAAATATAAAAATTCCAACACCCTCTGGGAGATAAGTGGATGAGCAATGCGCCAGTCGATACCGGACGTCGCAGATTCCTGACAGCCGCAACCGCCGTAGTAGGTGGTGCTGGTGCCGTCGCTGTAGCGGTTCCTTTCATCAAGTCATGGAATCCGAGTGCCAAAGCGAAAGCTGCAGGTGCACCGGTCGAAGTAAATATCAGTAAAGTAGAGCCAGGTCAGCTGATCCGTGTTGAATGGCGAGGAAAACCTGTATGGGTTGTTCGTCGCACTGAAGCGGTGATCAATGAACTGCCAACACACGACGATAAGTTAAGAGATCCAGCTTCTGCTGAAATGCAGCAGCCTGAATATGCAACAAATCCTCTGCGCTCAATCAAGCCAGAGTATTTTATTGCTGTCGGTATTTGTACCCACCTAGGATGTTCACCCACTTATTTGCCAGATTCATTTGCTGAGCAAGTTCAAGGTGTGACTTCTGGTTTCTTCTGCCCATGTCATGGTTCTAAGTTCGATATGGCGGGCCGCGTGTTCCAAGGCGTTCCAGCTCCATTGAACCTAGTTATCCCTCCACATCAATATGTTGATGATGGCACTGTTATCATCGGTGTAGATAAAGGAGTGGCGTAATGGTTAAGAATTTAATTAATTGGATTGATGCTCGGATCCCAATGACGGCGACGTATAATCGCCATGTGGGTCAGTATGCTACGCCAACTAACTTTAACTTTTGGTACTTTTTTGGTTCGCTAGCGATGTTGGTATTGGTTAACCAATTACTGACGGGTATCTGGTTAACGATGAACTATGTACCCACAGCAGAAGGTGCTTTCGCTTCTGTTGAATACATCATGCGTGACGTAGAGTACGGCTGGTTATTGCGTTATATGCACTCAACGGGTGCGTCTGCGTTCTTTGTGGTGATCTACTTACATATGTTCCGTGGTCTGATTTACGGTTCATATCAAAAGCCTAGAGAACTGCTGTGGCTATTCGGTATGTTGATTTTCCTCGTGCTGATGGCTGAAGCCTTTATGGGTTACTTGTTGCCATGGGGACAAATGTCTTACTGGGGTGCGCAGGTAATTATTTCTCTGTTCGGTGCTATCCCTGTTATCGGTGATGACTTAACTCTATGGATCCGTGGTGACTACGTGATCTCTGGCGCCACACTGAACCGTTTCTTTGCTCTGCACGTTATCGCACTGCCATTAGTGTTAGTGGTTTTAGTGTTCTTACACTTAATCGCTCTGCACGAAGTGGGTTCAAACAACCCAGACGGTATCGAAATCAAGAAGAACAAAGACGAGAATGGCTGGCCAGTTGATGGCATTCCATTCCACCCATACTACACAGTTAAAGATATTATGGGCGTTGCAGGCTTCCTGATCGTGTTCTGTTACGTACTGTTCTTCATCCCTGAAGGCGGTGGTTACTTCCTTGAGAAGCCAAACTTTGAAGCGGCTAACCCAATGAAGACACCGGAGCACATTGCACCAGTATGGTACTTTACACCTTTCTACGCCATCTTACGTGCTGTTCCCGACAAATTGGGCGGTGTGGTAATGATGGGGCTGTCGATTGCAGTACTGTTCGTATTGCCTTGGTTAGACCGTTGTAAAGTGAAGTCAATTCGCTACCGCAGCACGCTGCACAAGTTGAACATCGCTCAGTTCGCTGTATCGTTCATCGTCTTAGGTTATTTAGGCGCTGTACCTGCAACACCAGAGCTGACTATTGTTGCACGTATCTTCACTGTGACGTATTTCGGCTACTTCTTATTACTGTGGTTATACAGCAAAAATGAGAAAACTAAGCCTGTTCCAGCGAGGTTGACACACTAATGAAAAAATTACTGATTGCATTAGTTACATTGATCCCGACGCTGGCAATGGCCGCGAGTGGACACAATGTACATTTAGAAAAAGCCAATGTTGATCTGCATGATAAGGCTTCTTTAGAGCGTGGTTTGGATATGTTCCAACACTATTGTTCTGGTTGTCATAGCACTCAGTATCAACGCTATGAGCGTGTGGCGAACGATCTCGGTATTTCTGCCGATGATATGCGTAACAAGTATATGTTTACCGATGCCAAAATTGGTGAACTGATGCAAAACGCAATCCCACACAAAGATGCGGCTAAATGGTTTGGCGCAACACCACCAGATCTTACCTTAGTAGCACGGGTTCGTGGCGAAGATTGGGTGTATTCATACCTCAAAGGCTTCTACAAAGATCCAAGCCGCCCATTTGGCGTAAATAACACTGTATTCCCTTCTGTGGGTATGCCACATGTTCTTGAAGAACTGCAAGGCACGCCTGTTAAGCAAGAAGATGGTACAATTGTGGTTTCTGGTGGTAAGTTAAATGCTGAAGAGTATGACCAAGCGGTACGTGATATCACTGGTTTCTTAGTTTATTCAGCTGAACCTGTTAAGTTAGAGCGTCAAGCTTTAGGTTGGTGGGTGCTCGGATTCCTGTTTATATTCTTTATTGTGGCCTACCTCTTGAAGAAAGAGTATTGGAAAGATGTACACTAGGCACCAATAACGGGTAAAATATAGTATCCGCATAGTGTAAACGGGGGGCTTTGCCCCTCGTTTACTTTTGTTTTATTTCGACTCTGGAGGGTATCAATGGCTGTTGCTGCCAACAAACGCTCTGTCATGACACTGTTTTCAGGTGCTGATGATCTTTATAGCCATCAAGTCCGTATCGTGTTAGCTGAGAAAGGGGTTACTGTTGATGTTTTACAGGTCGACCCTAATGAAATGCCTGAGGATTTACTCGAAGTAAATCCTTATAACTCAGTACCTACTTTATTAGACCGTGAGCTCGTACTCTATGAGTCACGTATCATTATGGAATACTTGGATGAGCGTTTCCCTCATCCACCTTTGATGCCTGTTTACCCTGTATCTCGTGGTCAAAGCCGCTTGATGATGCATCGTATCGATACTGATTGGTACTCACTCGTCGCACGTATTCGTAAAGGTGACCGCGCAGAGGCTGCTCGTAAAGAGCTGACTGAAAGTTTACTGTCAATCGCGCCAGTATTTGCTGAAATGCCTTACTTTATGAGTGAAGAATTTGGTTTAGCGGATTGTTACCTTGGCCCATTATTATGGCGTTTGCCTGTATTGGGTATTGAGTTAGACAGCCGCGTAGCAAAAGACATCAAAGCTTACATGACACGTATTTTTGAGCGTGAATCTTTTAAAGCTTCGTTGACTGAAGCTGAACGCGAAATGCGCATGGGTATGTAATGAAAGCGTTGACTCCAAATCGTCCTTATTTACTCAGGGCTTACTACGATTGGTTGATGGATAACCAATTAACACCTCACGTTGTGGTTGATGCCTTTGTCAAAGGCACTCAAGTACCGCAGCAATATGTGAAGGATGGCCAGATTGTATTAAATATCGCGGCTGGTGCAGTGGGCAATTTGCAAATTGGTAATGAATTTGTGGAGTTCAATGCGCGTTTTGGTGGTGTGCCTCAGCAGGTGCTATTGCCAATGGCTTCGATTGTGGCCATATACGCCCGTGAAAATGGCGCAGGGACGGTCTTTGACATTGAAGATGCGTACTTAGTGGAAGATGAAGCTGAATCGACATTGCCTGTTATTGAGACCGCCGAGAAGCCAACTGAACCCAAGGACGAGCCGCCTAAGCGTCGTAGCCATTTAACCTTAGTCAAATAAGTTACTTGTGCTCTGATCTATACTATGGAAAGCCAGTCAATTGACTGGCTTTTTGTTTTTTTAATGCTTAATCCCAAGCTAGTGCTGTGGTAGCATTTGCGCCGCATTTCAGCCGTGGAGTGCATCGACTTCCCATTTGAGCCAATGGATTTTGTATGTTGCTAATGATCGACAATTACGACTCTTTTACCTTTAACTTAGTGCAGTATTTTCAGCAGTTAGGGCAAGAGATCGTGGTTAAACGCAATGATGAAATCAGCTTAGCGGAAATCGAGGCGCTATCGCCGAATCATTTAGTCATCTCTCCTGGTCCTTGCTCACCTAACGAAGCGGGGATTTCCTTGGCAGCAATTGAGCATTTTGCTACTCGTTTACCGATCCTTGGCGTGTGCTTAGGACATCAAGCCATGGCGCAGGTGTTTGGGGCCAAAGTTGTGCGAGCACAGCGGGTGATGCACGGTAAAGTTAGCGAGATTACCCATACTGGTGAGCGCCTGTTTAAAGGGTTAAACCAACCATTAACGGTAACTCGCTACCATTCATTACTGGTTGATACCATACCTGACGGTTTTGTGCTGGATGCTTGGTTTGATGACCCGAGCCATGGACGCGAAATTATGGCGATGAGTCATAAAGAGTTGCCGCTCTTTGGTGTGCAATTTCACCCCGAGTCGATTCTGACCGAACAAGGGCATGAATTGTTGGCAAATTTCTTATCTCAATCGGCTTAGGTTGAATCCAAAAAATCGATTTTGCTCTACTCTTTGTTACAAGATTTCTCCTTCATTTAAGCAAATATGTCGCTCAAGTGTGATATAACTGCCGCAAAACGATGCCTGCTCACGTACTCATGGAGTTAGCTCCAAAGTGTAACTAGGGCTGCGATAACAATAAAAGGAAGGACAAATGAACAGCGTAATGCGAAATTTGGGTTTAAGTGCGTTAGCCGTTGCGGTATTGACGAGTTGCGCCGCCACCTCAACCGAAACGGCAACTCCCGCGACCACACCACAGGCTTATCAATTCCCTTTAGCTCAGCCTCCCCAAGTTTCACAACCGCTTACGCTGAATCAAATTATGGCGAACCCCGATTGGATGGGGATTTTCGCTAAGGAAGCCTACTGGAGCGATGACAGTCAGAGCGTTTTCTTTGCGCGCCAACCCAGTGCATCGCCATTACGGAATTATTATCAGCAGGGCATTAATGACAGCCGCGCCGTTGAACTGGCCATCGATAAGCTACATGCGGCTGATCAACAGTTTGGTGTGTTCGATAGCACTAAAGCTAACAAGGCGTATCTCTACCAAGGCAATATTTTTGTTAAGCATTTAAGCTCTGGCAAAATCACCCAGCTTACCCGCCAGCGCACTGCCATCAGTGGCCTGCGTTACCTTAACAATGGCGATATCGCCTATTGGCAAGGGGATAATGTTTTCCAAATCCATCAAGACAGTGGATTAGTGGAGCAGTTGGCTGAAATCAAAATGGCGAAAGCGCCTGAAGGTGTGAAAGAACCCAGCAGCTACTTAGCCAAGCAGCAGCACAGACTCATTCAATATGTGGCGTTGCAGCAGGAAAATGCCAAAGCCAAAGAACAGTTTAAGAACGAGCTGCAAAAGAGCGATCCGACCCTCGCCGCTAACACTTGGTATCTAGGTGATGCCGAGGTGGTGTCTGAGCTAAGTCTGTCGCCAGACGGTCGCTATCTGTTTGTAGCCCTAACCGATAAAAATTACACCGGCAGCAGTGAACACGACATCATGCCAAACTACCTCGGTAGCGAAGGCTATATCGACCCTGTGCCCGTGCGTGCCCGTGTCGCGGAAGATAATCCACCAGGACAGCGCTTTGTGGTGTTAGACCTCAATGAGCATAAACAGATCGATGTGACTATCGAAGGCTTAACTGGCTTCGATGAAGACGTTTTAGCTAAGGTTAAGAGTGAAAATGCTAAAGCAAAAGGTGAGTCATATCAAAGTACTAAGGCTCCACGTAAAATCCAGCTGATGCAGGATTGGGGCTGGACTCAAAGCGCGATTCAATGGCATGAGTCTGAGGACAAACTGGCGGTGATGGTCGAAGCGATCGATAACAAAGATCGTTGGATTGCCAGTGTCGATCTGGCAAAGGGCAAGTTTATCACCGAGCATCGCCTGCATGATGATGCTTGGGTGAACTACGACTATAACCAATTTGGCTGGTTACCCGGTACGAACAGTCTGTACTATCTCTCTGAAGAAACAGGTTATTCCCAGCTTTATATCAAGGCTCGTGGCGAAAAGCCCCGCGCTTTGACTCAAGGTAAGTTTGTGGTGAGTGATATTACCCTATCGCCCGATGCAAACTACATCTACTACAAGGCTAACCAAAGCCACCCTGGTATTTACAATGTTCACCGTGTGAATATCGCCTCGGGCAAAAATGAGCAATTAACCCAGTGGGACGGTAACTTAGATTACAGCTTAAGCCCCGATGGCACTAAGTTGCTGCTGAATGCCTCTCGCCGTACAGAGCCGAATGAGCTGTATGTTCAACCGATTGGCGGTGAGTTAAAACAGCTCACGTCATACACCAGCGATGCCTTTAAGCAATATCCATGGCAAGCGCCCGAAGTGGTAGCCGTACCTTCTAATCATGGCGCTGGCCAAGTGTATGCGCGGGTTTATTTGCCGCAGGGATACGACAAATCCCGCGCCGAAAAATATCCTGCCGTTATTTTTAACCATGGCGCAGGTTACTTACAAAATGCCGATTATGGTTTCAGTGGTTACTTCCGTGAGTTTATGTTCCACAACCTACTGACCCAACAAGGCTATGTGGTGATGGACATGGATTATCGTGGTTCTAAAGGCTATGGTCGCGATTGGCGCACGGCAATTTATCGCAATATGGGGCATCCTGAAGTCGAAGATTTAAAAGACGGCGTGACTTGGATGGGCCAAAATGCCAACGTGGATATTAAGCGCGTCGGTACTTATGGCGGTTCTTACGGCGGTTTCTTAACCTTTATGTCCTTATTTACTGAGCCGGAATTATTCCAAGCAGGCGCAGCACTGCGCCCTGTGGCGGATTGGGCACATTACAACGCGCCATACACCTCCAATATTTTAAACACGCCGGATGTTGACCCTATCGCCTATGAGCGTAGCTCGCCTATTGAACATGCCCAAGGCTTGACTAAGCCATTACTGATCATGAGTGGCGTGATGGATGATAACGTGTTTTTCCAAGATAGCGTGCGTATGTTGCAGCATCTTATCGAGCTGGAAAAACCGATGTTCGAAACCGCGATTTATCCGGTTGAGCCCCACGGCTTCCGTCAGCCATCGAGCTGGTTAGACGAATATCGCCGTATTTACAAACTCTTTGAACAAGAGCTTAAGTAAATCTCGCGAAAGTATTAAGGCCTCAATATGAGGCCTTTTTGTTGCGTGGATTTCGGCGCGAGTGAATCTAATCAGGGTTGTAAAATAGTCACTTGTTTGCTTATTGCCAAGAGGTAACCTATATGCTGAAATTGCAATGTTTTTAACGATTTTAGCGTATGCGCGCCACTTAGCACGGGCGAGATAGGAAAGGTAAACTGTGGCGATATCGGTAGCGGGCGGCGTCAGACCTGGCAAAATTTTAGAGATAGAACATAGGCTCTATCAGCAACTTATTCTCGGTAAACAAAAAGCCAGTCCTACTCTATTGGATGATTTAGACCAAGAGCTTGAGGCTGATGCTAATAAACTCGATGTAGAGCGAGAGGCGATACTGTCACGGCTACTTAAACAAATTCAAGCTCGAGAAGTATTTGAGGCCATTTCAAAGCAACTTATTGACACAGTGAATAATGCTATTGAGCATCAATTAGCTTCCCCTGAGTTAGTGCTAGCCAAGTCGGATATTAACGAATCGCAACTCCTGTTACTTGAATTACTGCTGGCTAAAAATCTTGATGCCACAAGATTAAGACCTTTAATCAGCAATTTAAGCTGGTTATGCCGTGATTTAACCAATATGGTTAATAGTCCTGCATTTCGGGCGCGCCGCCCGCAGAGTTCCGACGTACGCGTCACCGATATCAAATTAGTAATGAATTACATTGGCATCGAAAACCTGCGTACCATTATTCCTTATTTTTGCCTGCGTAATTGGCTGCCCAGTGGCAACGCTAAGTTACTCTGGACCACCCGCAAGTTGTGGCGCTATAGCATTGTCAGTGGAATAGCAGCGAATGCGTTAGCGCAGCTTCATAATACTGACTCAGCACTCGTCTATAGTGGTGCATTAATGAATCAGTTGGGCACTTCAGTCGTGCTGAGTCTCAGTGCGCGTTTATTTGATAAAACTTGGGGCAATTGGATCCGTGAGGCAAGCTCAAGTCGAGATAAAGAAGTCTACGATGCTGTTATTGCCACCGAATTCCCTGCTAAAGTGGTTTTTGAGCAAGTGTTAGCCCATGGACATAAGCTTAATTGGCAACTATTAGAGTTACTTAAGTTTGAACAGAGTCCATTAACTCAATTGCTTAAAGAGTTGGACCAAACCTTAACTTACCGCGAACTCTCGATGCCAGCCGCATTAGTGGCACGGGCGAATTGTTATGCTAAGGTGCTGTTGCTTGAAGAGATGCGCCAAATCGAGCCGCAGGAAAAACGCTTAATGTTCGATTATTACGAGCTCAGCGAGCAGGAAGTGCTGCGCCTAAAAGCACAGAATTATCGGAAGTTGGATCTGCTGTAATCTGCACGCCGCTCCCATCGGTGTCCAATTGCGGCACTGATGTGGAGGACGGGAAATGCCAAGCTGGCAAGCTTCTGTATTAAATACTATTTTATCCTATGTGGCACGGCCATCGATCAGCCGAGGTAAAGCCAAACTTCCCCTAAGCCAAGTACGGCAACGTTTATTAGAGCTGGATAAGCGCTGGTTGCCATGGCCTGAAAAGCTCGTTACGGCTTCAATTCCCTTACAACATTCCACACTACTGCATTACGTGCTGCTCAATGACACGCCGCGTTTGGGCAATCTATTTTACATTCGTGGCGGCGGATTCTGTTTTAAAACTCCCCATGCCCACGCAAGACTGGTGGCCGATATCAGCGAACGTTGTCGCCTCGATACGTTTATCCCTGATTATCGTTTAGCGCCGGAGCATCCGTATCCCGCGCCCTGTGACGATGTACTCGAGGCATACCTGCACTTAATTGAGTTGAAAGGCAGCGATAACCTAGTGCTGATGGGCGATTCTGCCGGCGGTAATTTAGCCTTAAGTCTGTTGCTCGAACTTAAAAAGCGCCATCTGCCCATGCCTAAAGCCTGTGTGTTGTTGTCTCCCGCGCTGGATTTAGCGATTACCGGCGAAACCGAGCTGATTTTAGGCGCGGATGACCCGTTCTTTACCATTGAGTCGCTATTACGGCTGCGCGGGGCGTATCTTGCTGGGGCGAATCCTATGTCAGAACGGGTTTCACCTTTACAGGGGAACTTGGCAGACCTGCCACCACTCTTAGTGATTGCCGGTACGCGTGAGTTGCTTTTACAGGACTCAGAACGACTGGTTATGCAAGTTAAGGCCTGTGGTGGCGCGGTAGAATCGCGTTTTTATCACAACATGCCCCATGTTTTTCCCCTGTTCCATCTGTTGCCCGAAGCGCTTGAGGCGAGGGAACAAATTGCGGATTTTGTGCTTTCACAGCTGATTCGTTAAAATTGTGTAGTTATTCATATTCGGTGAATAGCTAGCAAAAATAGAGGTAAATAACTTTTTTTCTGACTAAATATGCTAAATGCCTCTGGCGTAAACGCTTGTATAGTTCTTAAACTGCAATCTTTATGCACTTTGGCCTTAAGCATGGTGAATGTTGTTTGTGAAAAACTGGTATTTTGATCACAATTTCGCTAATAATGGCTATTAATAGACACAAGCATACCCTGTATCACTAACTCAAGATAAAGATACGTTGGGGACTCAGACGGCTCCCGATGCCGTTACATTTAAACAAAGGATGAAGAAGAATGAGCGTTGATATGAAGTTGAATCGTGCCCAGTTTGATGCGGTGATGGTGCCTAATTATGCGCCAGCGGCAGTGATTCCAGTGCGTGGTGAAGGCAGCCGAGTGTGGGATCAAGAGGGTAACGAATTTATCGATTTTGCTGGCGGTATTGCGGTAAATTGCTTAGGTCACTGTCATCCTGCCTTAGTGAATGCCTTAAAAACCCAAGGCGAAAAATTATGGCATCTGTCTAACGTCATGACTAACGAGCCTGCACTCGAACTGGCCACTAAGTTAGTCAATAGCACATTTGCTGAGCGTGTCTATTTTGCCAACTCTGGCGCCGAAGCCAACGAAGCGGCACTGAAATTAGCCCGTCGTTATGCTTTAGAAAAATACGGCGTAGAGAAAGATGAAATTATCGCCTTCGATAAAGCCTTCCACGGTCGTACTTTTTTCACCGTGAGCGTTGGTGGTCAAGCGGCCTATTCCGATGGTTTTGGTCCAAAACCGCAAAGCATCACCCACTTACCTTATAACGATGTTGCGGCATTAGAAGCGACCGTATCGGATAAAACCTGCGCCATCATGCTAGAGCCACTGCAAGGCGAGGGCGGTATTATTAATGCTGATCCTGCGTTCCTCAAAGCGGTGCGTGAACTGGCAAATAAACACAATGCACTGGTGATTTTCGACGAAGTACAAACCGGTGTTGGTCGTACAGGCGAACTTTATGCTTACATGGGCACCGACATAGTGCCGGATATTCTGACCACGGCTAAAGCACTTGGCGGTGGTTTCCCTATTGCAGCTATGCTGACTACCGCGGAAATTGCTGAGCACCTGAAAGTGGGGACTCACGGTTCAACCTATGGTGGTAACCCGCTGGCCTGTGCTATTGGTAATGCGGTATTAGATGTGGTTAACACGCCAGAAGTGTTGAATGGTGTGAAACATCGCGAGCAATTATTACGCGATGGCTTGAATAAAATTAATGAAAAATATCACGTTTTCTCTGAAGTTCGCGGTAAAGGCTTACTGTTAGGGGCGGTTCTTAATGAACAATATCAAGGTCGTTCACGTGACTTTTTAGTGGCATCTGTTGCTGAAGGCTTAATGAGCCTGATGGCGGGAGCCAACGTGGTTCGTTTTGCACCTTCACTGGTGATCCCTGAGGCAGATATTGCAGAAGGTCTGGCACGTTTTGAACGTGCTGTGGCGAGCATCGCCGCTGCCTAAGGACCAAAGGAGTGCTGAATTTTATTCGCACTCCTTTTTTGTCAGGGAATTCTTGCAGATATCATTCCTGTCTTTTGAAGATAGGCGCATTGGTGCACTGCAAGCTTAAGTGAGGAGACACTAAGATGTTAATCATACGTCCTATTCGGGCTGGCGACTTTGAATCTCTATACCAAATTGCCGAAGAGTCTGGTCATGGTTTTACCTCATTGCCAGTCAATGCCGATTTGCTTCGGCATAAAATTGCCCGTGCTGAAGCCTCTTTTGCCAAAGTTGTCGATAAGCCCTTTGATGAAGGCTACTTAATGGTGCTCGAGGATACCGCGACCCGTGAAGTGGTCGGCACCTGCGCGATTGAAGCCGCAGTCGGTATGGAGGATGCCTTCTACCACTATCGTCTCGGAACTGAGGTGTACCATTCTGAGCAAATTGAAGTTCGCAACGAGGTGGAAACCTTAACCCTTTGTCACGATTACACCGGCGCCGCTGAGCTTTGTACCCTGTTTTTACGGGAGCCTTATCGTAAGGGGAATAATGGCCGCATGTTATCCCGCAGCCGTTTTCTGTTTTTGGCGCAGCATGCCAAACGCTTTGGCGAAACGGTGATTGCTGAAATGCGTGGCGTGAGTGATGCAGATGGTCATTCTCCCTTCTATGGTTGGTTGCAAAAAAACTTTTTAGGCATTGATTTTATTCAAGCTGACTACCTGTCTGGCTTAGGTAAAAAAGCCTTTATGGCGGAGATGATGCCCCGTAACCCTGTGTATGTTTGCCTGCTGCCAGAAGAGGCGCAAAAAGTGATCGGCGAAGTACACACTAATACGCGTCCGGCCCTAAGCTTGCTGCAGGCCGAAGGTTTTAGATGCCGCGGTTATGTGGATATTTTCGATGGTGGCCCAACGGTCGAGTGCCGTTTAACCGATATTCGTGCTGTGCGTGAAAGCCGTCTACTGACGGTCGAAATTGGTGATATGCCTGAATCCGATAAGCAATTTATTGTCTCTAACACTCAATTAGCCAATTACAGAGCGACCGCAGCTTATCTCTGCGTTGATGATAAAGCAGAGCAGGTGGTAATTAGCCCAGAACTCGCCGAAGGTTTGTTACTCGCAAAAGGCGATCAAATCCGTATTTTGGCAATGTAGGAATAGCAAATGACACATTTTATTAAAGGCCAGTGGCACGCTGGCAAGGGTCATGATGTGACCTCTAGCAACCCAGCAAATGGCGAAATTATTTGGCGCGGCCAAACGGCGACAGCCGATCAAGTCAACGCTGCCGTCGATGCCGCCCGTGAAGCTCAGTTCGATTGGTTTATGTTAGGTTTTGATGCGCGTCTAAAGATAGTTGAAGCTTATCGTAGCCAACTCGAAGCGAACAAAGCCGAATTAGCCGAAACGATCGCTCAAGAAACCGGTAAACCCCAGTGGGAAACGGCGACAGAAGTTGCTGCCATGATTGGTAAGATTGGTCTGTCGGCAACGGCTTATAACAAGCGTACTGGCACTGAAGCCAATGACACGCCAGCAGGGCGTGCCGTGCTACGCCATAAGCCCCACGGTGTGGTTGCTGTGTTTGGGCCCTATAACTTCCCAGGGCATTTACCCAATGGTCATATAGTGCCAGCGTTGCTTGCGGGCAATACCGTGGTGTTTAAGCCTTCTGAATTGACGCCTAAAGTGGCCGAGTTAATGGTCTCTCTCTGGGAAAAGGCGGGTCTGCCCGCGGGTGTAATCAACTTAGTCCAAGGTGAAGTCGATACGGGTAAGGCGCTGGCGTCGCACCCACAACTCGACGGGCTGTTCTTTACCGGCAGTTCTCGCACCGGTCACCTGTTGCACCAGCAATATGCGGGTCATCCGGGTAAGATCCTCGCCTTAGAAATGGGCGGTAATAACCCGCTGATTATTAAAGGCGTCGCCGATATTAAAGCGGCGGTGCACGATATTCTGCAATCGGCCTATATTTCATCAGGCCAGCGTTGTACCTGTGCCCGCAGGCTCTATGTTGAGCAAGGCGAGCAGGGCGATGCCTTAGTAGCCAAGCTGGTTGAAGCGGTGAAACAGATTAAAGTCGGCCCTTGGAACGCGCAGCCACAACCATTTATGGGTTCAATGATTTCCGAAGCGGCAGCGAAAGGTATGGTTGCGGCGCAGGCTAACTTGCAGAGCTTAGGCGGCGTGTCGCTGGTTGAACTCACTCATTTGCAGGCGGGAACGGGCTTAGTCTCACCCGGGCTTATCGATGTCACAGCGGTGAGCGAGTTACCCGATGAGGAATACTTTGGACCATTGCTGCAATTAGTGCGCTACAGTGATTTTGACCAAGCGATTAAGCTGGCTAACCAAACCCGTTATGGCTTATCCGCAGGTATCTTGGCCGATAGCCGTGATGATTATGAGTATTTCCTTGCTCGCATTCGTGCGGGGATTGTGAACTGGAACAAGCAGATCACTGGTGCTTCGGGTGCTGCGCCCTTTGGTGGCGTAGGCGCTTCGGGTAACCACAGGGCGAGTGCATTTTATGCCGCAGACTACTGTGCTTATCCCGTTGCCTCCGTTGAGGCCGATGCGGTGAGCCTACCTGCAAGTTTAAGTCCAGGGTTAAGTTTAGAGTGACATCATTGAGGAAGAACCTAGGTTCTTCCTTTTTCATTACAAGCAGTAACGTTACTTGGGCTGCTACTGAGCGCCGTTGTGCAGCAAGTAGCTAGGGTCGTTACATTGAGTGCGAGCGGCAAAACAATACGCACTATAGTCGCAGCACAATAAAAGGAGTTTTTATGCACACAGATATCAATGCGTTATTTGCCGCCCTCTGGCAAGACTATATTCAAATGACCCCATCTGCGGCCAAGGTGCACGAGCTACTTGGACACGGCAAGCCGATTATCAACGACCATATCGCTCTGCGTACTTTTAATATCGCTAAGGTGAATTTAGCCGTATTAGCAGAGCACTTTACTTCTTTAGGTTATGTGGCCTGCGGTGACTATAAGTTTGAACAGAAAAAACTGGTGGCAAAGCATTTTGAGCACCCAGATGCGACTCAACCTAAGGTGTTTATTTCTGAGCTATTGGTGGAAGAGTTTAGCCCATCACTGCAAAGCACCATTCAAGGTTTGATTGCCCAAGTGGATGAGCAAGCGACGAAAGCGGATAACTTTATCTATTCGGGTCGCCATTGGTCACTGGATGCTAAGACCTATGAGACGCTGCTCGAAGAGAGCGAATATGCGGCTTGGGTGGCGGCCTTTGGTTACCGCGCCAATCACTTTACTGTCTCTATCAACCACCTCGAGGGTTTTGATACCTTAGAGTCGGTAAATAATGCACTCAAGCAAGCGGGTTTTGTGCTCAATAGCTCAGGTGGCGAAATCAAAGGTTCACCAGAGGTGTTACTGGAGCAATCATCGACTATGGCCGATAAAATCGCTGTGGTATTTAGCGATACAACGGTTGAGATCCCAAGCTGCTTCTATGAATTCGCCCTGCGTTATCCAAAGGCGAATGGTGAGCTGTATACCGGCTTTGTGGCCGCATCAGCCGATAAGATTTTTGAGAGCACCAACGCGAAAAAAGCCTAATGAATTAGGTTGTTGCTGACTTAATCTCAAACAAAAACGCCATCAATTGATGGCGTTTTTTATGGGTGGCACTTAGAGCAAGTAGCTAGAACAACAATAGTTAGCTCAACACATGTTCGCTAAGCACTCTTAGCTAAGCACTCGTTAGCCAAAGACTAGTTCAATACTGAGGCCAGATAAGTGGCTGCTGTGTTTAAACTTAAGTTCAATGCCATATTGCTCGGCAATTTCCTTCACTATCGATAACCCTAGGCCATGGCCCATGACGGATTCATCAAGGCGCGTGCCCCTTTGGGTGAGTTTATCGAGTTCGTCGTCAGCAACACCTGGGCCATCATCATCGATGCTAAGGCAGAGTTTGTTTTGCGCCTTCCACAGTTTTACCGTGACTTGGCTACCCGCCCATTTAAAGGCGTTATCGAGCAAATTCCCTAAGAGCTCCATACCATCTTCCCTATGAATAGGCAGGCGCTGGATACTAGGATCGAGCTCAAAGTCGCAGTTAATGTTTTTGCTTCTGTGCACTTTGTTGAGGGTATTGGCGAGGCTGTGGAGATCCCTCGGCACCACTAACTGGGCGGCAGGTAACATATCACCGGTGATCCGCGCCGCCGCAAGCTTACGCTCGACCATTTTATGGATAGCGTCGAGTTGCTGTTGCAGCGCCATGGCGGTATCGGGATCTTTTAGCCCTAAGGCTTCTACCTGTTGCTGCATCACTGCCAGTGGGGTTTTGAGCCCATGGCTTAAGTTGCCTAAGTTATTGCGGCTACGTTCAATTTGCTTGGCGGTGTATTCTAATAACTCGTTGTAGGTCTTTGCCAGCGGTTGCACTTCGGGCGGAATGTTATTCAGCTCTAAGGCGTTAATCTCGCCTTCTTGTAGCCGTGACAGTGCATGTTGGATCTGTTTAACGGGTTTAAAGGATTGGCGCAGGATCAGGAATATACCCGCGATCATGGCCACTAACATGGCGAGGTTAACCCCAAGCTTAGTGCCGTAGACTTCACTAAATACCCGTCTACCAATACTCAAATCTTGTGCGACAGTGAGCGTAGCGGTCACATTGGCACTGCTGGAATTTAATCCAAGAGATAACAACTGCATATCATTATTTTTAGGTCCCTTTGCCTGCCAGACACGGGTCTGGTTTGGCGCTAAAGGTTCGATATCGAGCTGCATATCCCACAGGGAGCGAGAGCGGATCACTTCATTGGGCAGGTTTAGCTGGAAATAACGCCCCGAATAGGCGGGGCGGTAGAAGCTCGACAGTTGGCTCTGATCGATGTGGATTTCCCCATTATTGAAATGGGTTGCCAGCATAATGTGTTCTAAATCTTCTTCTAAGCGATTGATAATCGAGTCGTGAAACGCTTGGCGCAGCATGGACTCAAATAAGACGAGTCCAACTACTGTGCCTAATACCAATAAGCCCGTTAACCATAAACTGAGCTTAGTGCGAATCGAGATCATGCAGTCACGCCGTGGAAGATATAACCTTGACCGCGGCGGGTTTCTATCGCAGTTTTACCGAGTTTTTTGCGCAGATGAGTCACGTAAACTTCAACCACATTACTCTCTTTCTCGTCGTCAAACTGATAGAGCTTGTCCGTCAGTTGAGCCTTAGATAACAGCTTCTTAGGTGACATCAGGAAGATTTTTAACAGCCTGAATTCCATGGCGGTCAATTCATATAAATGCTCGCCAACGCTGACGGTTTGTTCGGCTTCATCTAAGGTGACGCCGCCATAGCTCAACTGTTTGCTGGAATTATTTAAACGGCCATGGGCGCGATGAATAAGCGCTTGGATACGCGCTAATAGCTCCTGTGCGTGGAAGGGTTTTCCTAAATAATCATCGGCACCGGCATTGAAACCTTCGACCTTTTCATGCCATTGGCTGCGGGCGGTTAACATAATAACAGGGGTGCTAATGCCTTGATTACGCCAGCCTTCGAGTAATTCCAGCCCATTGCCATCGGGGAGGCCAATATCTAAGATCACGCAGTCGTATTGGGTTTCTTTAACGAGGTAATCGGCTTCAACCGCTTTGTCAGTAATATCGGTAACGTAGCCAGCCTGTTTGAGTTGTTTCTCCAGTTCGGAGACCAACATCGGATTATCTTCAACGAGTAGCAGTTTCATGTTTTCGACATTCGCTCGGTAGTGCGGTGGAGTGTTCAAGTTGACCGTTGGTGGCATCAATACTCAGATTCACTATTTGGCCGCGTTGCACTTTGATTTGCAAATCATAGCGCCATTTATGATCTTCTTGATAGAGATGTGCGTCAATTAGTTCACCGTGGCAGAATTGATTGACCACGGCTAGGGTGCCATTGAGTGATAGAATTTGCCCAGAGTTGACTAAAGCCTTGGCTTGATAATGTTCTAATTCAATCGGTTCGGCGTTAATTATTGTTGGATGCACCAGCGTAAACAGACTGAAAAAACAGATAAATAACAGCCGTTTCATTTATGCTCCCCAATAAAAAATGGCCTAGATTTTATGCTAGGCCACTTTAATGAAACAGGCTTAAATCAAGCTGAAGTCTAACTTAACGGGTGCCATATACCACAATGGTTTTACCGTGTGCTTGAATGAGATTTTGTTCTTCAAGCATCTTTAAGATACGACCCACAGTTTCGCGGGAACAACCAACGATCTGACCAATTTCTTGGCGAGTGATCTTAATTTGCATGCCGTCTGGGTGAGTCATGGCATCAGGTTGTTTTGCTAAATGCAACAATGTTTGGGCTATACGGCCTGCCACATCGAGGAATGCTAAATTACCGACTTTCTGGCTAGTGCTCTGTAGGCGGTATGCCATTTGAGCCGAAAGCTTCATCAGAATTTCGGGGTTAACTTGGATTAATTGCTTGAACTTCTTGTAAGAGATTTCAGCAATTTCACATGCTTGTTTTGCACGAACCCAGGCTGTACGTTCAGCTTGTTCTTCGAACAATCCTAACTCACCGATAAAGTCGCCTTGATTAAGATAAGATAGGATCATTTCCTTACCTTCTTCATCTTTAATCAATACCGCAACAGAACCTTTTACGATGTAATAAAGGGTATCTGAGTCTTCACCAGCATGGATCAAGGTGCTTTTAGCGGGATACTTATGAATGTGACAGTGTGATAAAAACCATTCCAAAGTTGGGTCCGGTTTTGGCTTACCAATCAGAGCCATGTCGATGTTCCTCGATTGATTAAAACGAAAGTAAGAATATTCTAAATAAGCATTTTACGTCAATTACACCCATAAAAACTTGATGGACATCTTAGTTTAGAATGAGTGAATAAATGCAATTAACCAACTAAAATTAGAGCTTATTTTGCTACTTTAGTGATATTAGTCAACTAAATCGGTGTCAAACTCACTGGATTCACTTAACTCTGTAGAGTTAATCACATCTTATAAAGGCTTTTAAGGGTTTTTTGTGAGTAAAATAATCGTAAACCTTAGTGGCCTGACATGGTGAGTCGAGCAATTTAAAAATCAGCGGTGATTTTTCCCTTTATTTAAGGTCAATTGAACCTATTTAGACTCGACTTATGGGGTTAATTCTGGCTAACTTGGGGGCGCGGTTGTTTTTCGAAGAGGTTACCACGTGAAATACAGACAATGGGTTTTCGGTGCAGGATTGACTTTATCCGTTGGATTAAGTTCTGCTGCATACGCATTTTCTATCCCGCAGCCCGCAAATGAAATTGCGGCGAGTAAATTTGTGCATATTCAAGTTCAGGCGGAGCAAGGTGATGCCGATGCGCAATTTTTACTGGGACTGATGTTTCTCTCTGGACGTTATGTGCAGCAAGAAGTGCCATCAGGACTGCACTGGATAACTCTCGCCGCCGAGCAACAACACGAAAAGGCGCAGCAAACTTTGGCGGATCTCTCTTTTGAAGGCCAATTGATTAAACGAGACTTAGCTGTAGCCGAGCGTTGGTATAAGGATATGGGGGAGCGTGGTAATCGTTGGGCACAGTTTCGTTTAGGCTTTATTTACGCTTCGGGTGGTGATGGCATTAAGCGCAATTGCGGCAAAGCGGTAGAGCAATTTTCCCGTGTTGGCGATGATATTGCCCTTGGCAATGTGGCTTGGATTCTCGCAACTTGCCCTGAGGCCGAATACCGTGATGGCAATAAAGCGCTTCAGTTATCTCTACAGCTCCTTAAGGTCAACGAAAACGACCCCACTAATCTCGACAACTTGGCCGCGGCCTATGCGGAAGTGGGCGATTTTGGCGCTGCCGTTTCGACGCAGCAAAAAGCGATTGCAGCTTTGAAGATGACGGCTGAAGCGACTAAAACCGATGAATTTAAGCAGCGTTTACATAGCTATGAGCAAAAACGCGCCTACCGTGAGACACTGCGTTTGCTCGATTAAACCCGTTAGTGTTTTATTATCTTTATCAGCCCGGGCTATGCTCGGGCTGATTGTTTCTGGCGTCTTATTTATTGGGCGGATTCAGGCTGTTCGAGCGGCCAAGAATGTAAGATGCGATATTCCACCCCACGATTACCGCTTGAAGAAAGGTACAAATGAAGCTGCTCGGGAGCGAGCGTTAGTTCAGTTATCGGTGTATTCGCTAGATCTTTGAGGGGAAGTTCGTTATCAAAGGTGCTCAAAGACTTGGCTTTTCTAAACAAGCTGATATGCGGTCGAAATGGATGTTCGCTCTGATGCAATTGCAACTGCTGCGCTAAATCTTGCGCCTGTGATGCCAGTAACGCCAACGCAGGGCTAACCCTATCTCCCTTTAAACAACATACCTGTGCCTTGGGCCAAACGGCGAGCTTATCCAGTTGTACAGTAAATCGTGGCCGATGCAGTTTATCAACGGCTTCGAGCAGTTGCGTCTTTTGAGACTGATGGACTAAGCCTAAAAAAGCGAGGGTGAGATGAAAATTCGCTTTGCTTACGGGTTTTGCATGGGGCGTTAACTGTTCTGCTAAGCATTGCTGCAATTGCAGCAGTGGCATGCGTTGAGTCTCATTAAGGGCGAATCCAAGAAATAGTCGTTGTAACACTCTTTATCTCCGCTACCTGCTCAAATGCCAAACATAAGCTATGCTTTTGTTTGGTAATACAGAAAGGCCCGTGGTCATTATTCATCATCGGCTTTCGATGACTTGAATTTGTTTCTGGGAAGTGTAGCAATAATACCTTAAATGGAATTGTAGGTAAGGAAATCCCTTTTCATGTCAGATGGTTTAGCAAATTCACTCCAACAGGCATTAGTGACGATTTTTAGCGAAACGCCGCTAGAAACCCTAGAGCAAAATGTTGATAGAGCATTAGAGGCGATTACACTTCAGTTGCACTGTGATGGGGTGTTTGTGCTAACGGGGAGTTTATCCCTCGACCATTTACGCACCCGTAATTTGTATTTAAAACCGCAATTTAGCCAGGGCCAGCAGACTCGCGTTTGGCCGCTCGCGCGTATGCCTTTTTTTCGCTCCCTTGTGAGAAACCCCAAGCTGCTGAATCTACCCGATGTGAACACATTACCGCCAGAAGCTCAGGCGGAGCGGGCATTGTTACGGGATTGGGATGTCAAAAGTCTACTGGTGTTACCCCCCGTCGTATTTGGCGAAACCCGTATTGCCCTTGGGGCGGTAAATTGCTCCGAATGCTGTGAGTGGACCGAGGAGTTTATTCAGGAGTTTCAACATGCTGCGGTGATGATTGGTTCGGCGATGGAGCTGACCCGTATCGCCCATGATATGTTAGCGAGTGAAAACAAATATCGCGAAGTCTTTAATCAATTGCCCTTGGCTTGTGCTTTGCTCGATAAACAAAATCAACTGACGATGCTGAACAAAGTGGCGCTGCAAACCTTGCCAGTGCAGCATGGATACGATTTATTCAGTATGGTGCGCGATGAAGAGCACGCGATGCTCTCCGATACCTTGCATATGGTGCGTGAAGGCGTATTAGGACAAGCTTGGTGCGAATTGCCGCTTAAATCGCTGCATCAATTAGAGTGGTTAAGGCTCAGTTTTAGTCAGATCCACGGTGATAAGGACACCCTGGTTATGATTGCCGAAGATGTGAGTGAAAAGTATCGGCTGGCCGATGAGCTCTCTTTTCATGCTAACTATGATGCTCTTACCGGATTGCCCAATCGGCTGCACTTTGAGGCATTACTCGATAATTTGCTGCATAGCAAAGATGATATGCCAACCTGTGTTGCCTTTATCGATGTCGATCAATTTCAAGTAATCAACAATGTTAGCGGTCATCAAGCGGGGGATAAGTTACTGTGCCAGTTGACATTGCGGCTTAAACAACTGGTGCGTAAGGGCGATATTGTTGCTCGGCTTGGTGGTGATGAGTTCGGTATTTTAATGCATTACTGCAATGTGGATTCGGCGCAGCATATTGCTAAGCGGATTTGTACTCAGTTAGCAACTCACGAATTTATCTGGGAAAACCGCTGCCACAATGTCAGCGTCAGTATGGGGATAGCTAAGTTCGACAGGTCGGCCTCTGATATTTATACCGTGATGAGCCATGCTGATGCGGCCTGTCGACTCGCCAAAGATAAGGGGCGAAATGGCTGGCATTTATACAGTGCTAAAGATCCTAAAATGACCCGTCTTTACACTGAAATGATGGCCTCGGTAGATATTGTTAGTGCCCTCGCGTTAAATCAATTTGAGCTTTATTTTCAAAGTATTGCACCACTAAATTGCGAAGAGCCAGGATTACATTTAGAAGTGCTGCTCCGTATGGTGCAGCCCAATGGCAACATTGTTTCGCCAGCAATTTTCCTACCTGCCGCTGAGCGTTATAACTTGGCCGCCAAAGTAGACTTGTGGGTCATTGATAATCTACTGAAGTGGGGGAGCAGCCATTTAGCGATTTGGCAGCAATTGGGGCTGGTATCCGTCAACCTTTCGGCGACGTCTTTGGGTGATAGCGAGTTTATGAATTGGCTTGAAATGCGGCTAATGACTGAACCTGAGTTGGTGGATAAACTCTGCATTGAGATCACCGAAACCGCCGCCGTAAGCCAATTAGATCAAGCAACTAAATTGATTGAAGTGCTTAGGCCATTAAATTGCCAGCTCGCACTGGATGACTTTGGTGCGGGATTTTCAAGTTTCGCTTATCTAAAACGTTTAAATGTGGATTACGTCAAAATCGATGGTCAGTTTGTTATCAACCTGTGTGACGATGATGCGGATCAAGCAATCATCAAAGCCATCTGTCAGCTCGGACAAGATATGGGATTTGATGTGGTAGCCGAGTTTGTTGAATCGACAGAAATTGGTTTAAAATTAAAGAGCTTAGGAGTGGATTATGCTCAAGGTTATGCGATTAATAAACCCGCGCCATTGCTAACATTAACCTCTGGATTGGCCGAGCCTTGGCTGCTGTAACGGCGGTTATCCTTCATGTGAGTTTTTATACTTCTGCAATTCTTAATTTGTAAGTGACTCATTTATCACTATTTACCTTAATGTGAGCCCATGCAACTTAGGCTGCGACAGATTGTCGCGCCAAGCCGAGTTTTGATTGCACTTATATCACCAGTCATAACAATACCCCCACAAAAATCATTAAAAACAATATGTAGGGGAAATTTGTGCCATATCAACCGATCAAATTAGCGCTAATTTTAGTGAGTATTTTAGGCTCCACTTTACCTCAGTTGGGCTGGTCTTCAGAGGCGACCGACTGTGGTGATGGCCAAAAATGTAAAGATTATCTGCTGGTTACCGCTGATGTGATGCGTCAGCCAGTACACCTAGTGAGTGATCCCAAACAAAATCGATTGCCATTACCTGCCTATGATGGCTCAGGGTTTTTACGCACGATTCCGGGATTTAATATCACCCGTAAAGGCGGCTCTGGCGGCGATCCGATGTTTCGTGGCTTGGGTGGTTCGCGCTTAAACATCGTTGACGATGGCCAGCATGTGTATGGTGCCTGTGGTGGACGTATGGATCCGCCAACCAATTATATTTATCCCGAAACTTACGATCAGATAACGGTTATTAAAGGCCCGCAGACGGTGAAATATGGCCCCGTCGGCACCGCGGGCACAATTCTGTTTGAGAAAAATCGCCATCGTTTTAATCAAGCAGATCTTGAAGGGCGTGCCAGTGCGACGGGTGGCAGTTTCGATAGACGAGATGCCATGGTGGAGTTGAGTGCAGGGGATAAAAATTACTACCTTGATTTTGATATTAATCAATCGAGTAGTGATCATTATCAGGACGGCAATGGCAATAAGGTGCAATCCAGTTATGACCGCCAAAACGCCAATCTTGCCCTCGGTTGGACACCTACTGAGCGCACCGTTGTGGAGTTAGCTTACGGTGAGTCGAGCGGTGAGGCTGAGTATGCCGACAGATTAAATAAGGCTCGCCAAATTGATAACCGTGATGCGGCGGTGCTCATACAACATGAGTTTGAGTCGACCTGGCTGGCCGCAGTCGAGTTACAAGCCTTTAGCAATAAGAACGACCATATTATGGACCGATTTGATGAAGGGGTGAATTCTGGCTCGAATGTGCGCCGAATGACCGACGGTGGTCATCTTTGGTTTGATTTAACCCCGCTCGATGGCCTCGAATTAACATTGGGGCTGGATTATATGTCTAGCGCGCATGATGGCCGCAGCATGGCAACGGGGGATGTTGGTTTAGACGACTTACTCAATAAGCCGTTTAAGGAAGATATGCGCTATAAAAACTATGGCCTGTTTGCCGAATCCCGTTATGGCTTTGATAACCAAGGTTCAGGTAACAGTAGTTTGCACGCTGGACTGAGAGTTGATCGCTGGGATAGCGAATTGTTAATCGCCCAGCAGGGTGAGCGGGAGGATACCCTCTACAGCGGTTATGTGCGTTATGAATATCAACTCGATGCTCATCAATACTATGCTGGATTTGGCTCGGCGCAACGCGTGCCAGACTATTGGGAGATCATGAAGGCTAGCGCCGATAATCCCGCACAGAAAGCCTTTGATCTTAAGGCAGAAACGACCAATCAATTTGATATAGGCTGGATTTACCAAGGTCCGGTTGAAGCGTCAGTGTCACTCTTTTACGGTGAGATTAATGACTATATTTTGATTGATTCGACCAGCAACACCACGGTAGCCCGTAATATTGATGCCAGCTTATTCGGTGGCGAAGCAAGCCTAGACTATGCGTTTAATGATCAATGGTCGACTCAACTTACCTTAAGTTATACCCAAGGTGAAAACGATACCGACAAGGTCGCACTTGGGCAAATATCGCCGTTAGAGGCAAGATTAATTGTTAATTATCAATGGCAAGCTTGGACAATGGCGGCGCAGTGGCGGCTAGTTGCATCGCAGGATCGTTATACCTTAGGTCAAGGCAATATTGTGGGCCAAGACTTAGGCCCAAGTAGTGGCTTTGGTACCTTGGCACTCAATGCTTCTTGGTCATACAGCAAGGATTTATCCTTTATCTTCGGTGTCGAAAACCTGTTTGATGCAACCTACGCAGAGCATGTGAGTAAGGCCGGTACGGGTAATGATCTGCCTGGCAGTGAGGCCATGTTCAGGGTCAACGAGCCGGGGCGTAATCTCTGGGCTAAGCTGACCTATCAGTTCTAACTCGGCTTATTTGTGCTATTAGCGCCCCGAGAGCCTTGCTGTCGGGGCGATGCTATTTTTAGCAGGCCAATGCCAAACTGCGACGTATCAAAGCCGAGGCTGCGGGAGGGACACTGCCAAAGGCCTATGTTAAACTGCCACATCATTTTTCCCTGTTGATACTGTTGCATTGAACAATCTACCTATTCATTCCTTACTGCCATCTCTGCGTGATGCCTTTGCAACGCATGCCCAAGTGATCCTCGAGGCACCCACAGGCGCGGGTAAATCCACCGCCTTGCCTTTAGCTATCTTGGATTGGGCTGAGGTTTCTGGGCGGATTTTAATGCTGGAACCTCGACGTGTGGCCGCCCGCAGTGTGGCGCAATTTATTGCCAGTTGTCGGCAACAGGCGGTAGGGCAAGAGGTCGGTTTTAGGGTGCGCGGTGAGTCAAAGGTCAGTGGTGAGACTCGGCTTGAGATTGTTACCGAAGGGATATTAACCCGAATGATCCAGCAAGATCCTGAATTGACCGGGATCGATATGATCATTTTCGATGAGATCCACGAGCGGCATTTGACCACAGATCTTGGTTTAGCCCTCGCTCTTGAAGTGCAAAGCTCACTGCGGGATGACTTAAAAATCCTCGCCATGTCGGCAACCTTATCTGGCATTGCGCTCAGTGAGTTAATGCCAAACGCAGCTCTGCTCAAGAGTGAAGGGCGCAGTTTTCCGGTTGAAATCATCTACCGTGCTGTCGCGGGACAGCAGCATTGGCTCGATCATTTGAGTCGCACCGTGCTCGATAGTGCTACCTCAATAACGGATAGTGCGGCCTCAATAACGGATAGTGGCCCGCAGGATATACTGGTGTTTTTACCCGGTAAGGCGGAAATCCTCAGGGTGGCGCAGTATTTGGCGGAGCGCCTCGATAGCAACCGTCTGGCAATTTGTCCGCTTTATGGCGAGTTGTCTGCGCAGGAACAGGATTGGGCGATTAAGGCAGACGCAAGTGGCAGGCGTAAAATAGTGCTCTCCACCAACGTTGCCGAGTCGAGTCTCACCATTGAAGGCATTGGGCTGGTTATCGATAGTGGCTATAAACGCCAAGCGAGTTTTAACCCTAAAACGGGGGTTACGCGCTTAAGCCTTAAACGTATTAGCCAAGCTTCGGCAACCCAACGTGCTGGCCGCGCTGGCCGTTTAGCGGCGGGCGTGTGTATTCGATTGTGGGGCCAAGAAGAGCATCAACGTCTGCTCAAAGCCGATGAGCCCGAAATCAGCCAAGCCGATTTAGTCTCAATGGCCCATGACTGTGCCTATTGGGGCGCAAAATCCTTCAGCGATTTGCTGTTATTGACAGCGCCGCCGAGCGTGAACGAAGCGCTGGCGTGGCAACTGCTGCAGCACTTAGGCGTGGTCGATGGGCAAAACAAACTTACTCAGCACGGCAAGGCGGCCTATGAGCTGGGCTGTCATCCGCGCCTCGCGCACATGTTATTAGCTGCTAAATCCCATTCTACAGAACTTGCGGCCTTGGCCTGCTTGCTTGCGGGTATTTTAGAGGCGCGGGGATTACCGCGCAAAGGCGCCGATATCATGAATTACTTGCATTTTGCCACCCAAGGCAGTGCGGGGCAGCAGGCAAAACAATGGCTGAGAAAGCTGGCGCTAGATAAGCAATTCACTCAGGCCGATTTAGTGGCCATCGCCTCCCATGCGCATCATCAGGATGTCGGTTTACTGTTGGCACTGGCTTATCCCGATCGCATCGCCAAATCCCGCGGTGTCGAGGGTTACCAATTAGCCAATGGCACGGGCGTAGTGCTCAGCGCTGAAGATGCCTTAGCGCAAACGCCTTGGCTGGTGGTGGCTGATTTTCAAGAAACTGAAGGTAAAAATGCCGGGCGGGTCTATTTAGCTTGCCCGTTACAACCGAGCCTATTTGATCATGAGTTGGCCGACTTAGTTGATACTCATGAGCAATGCGGTTGGGATGAAACCAAAGGTCGCGCTGTTGCTGAGCGGCAAGCAAAAGTCGGGCAGATTTTATTGAAATCAGAGGCTATCCCTAATCCGAATCGCGGCCAAATTGTGGCGGCATTGCTGAGTTATATTCGCCAGCAAGGGTTACAAATTCTTAATTGGAACGCTAACTTAGAGCAGTTTCAAGCGCGATTGCATTTAGCGCGAAGCTTAGATCCGACTGCTGATTGGCCGGATATGAGCGATGCCGTCCTGCTGGCCGATCTTGAAACTTGGCTGGCGCCTTACCTTGAAAATGTGAATAATCTGCCGCAATTACAAAAACTCGATTGCTTTAGCTTAGTGATGAATCAATTGAGTTGGTCGCAGCAGCAGGCGCTTGATGCACTGTTGCCGACCTCATGGCCGTTAGCCACGGGCACTTTCGCGCCCATAGTGTACGAGACCTCGGGTCGCGCCTTACTGCGGGTTCGCTTGCAGGAAACCTTTGGTATGGCTGACAGCCCGCTACTAGCCCAAGGTAAGCTGAAGGTGACGATGGAGCTGCTGTCTCCGGCGCAGCGCCCTTTGGCACTGACGGCGGATCTCGCCAGTTTTTGGCAAGGGCCCTATGTTGAAGTGAAAAAAGAAATGCGTGGGCGTTACCCTAAACACCTGTGGCCGGACGACCCTGCCAATACGCTACCGACAAAATATACCAAGAAAAAAACCTTAGGTTTATCTCAGTCATAGCCTTTAGACTGCCTTGATTTACAACCTTGTGTTGTGCCTATGACTGATGCCGTTAACGCATAAATGATGAAGTAGATATGACAACTCATACGACAAAAAAAGCGCCAGCCCAACGTAAAGCGAAGCGAAGCCGTGGCCTATTTGGGCAAATTTGGTCGCTCACCTGGAAGCTCGCCTTAATCGGCCTCGCCGTTGTGACCTTCTACGGTATTTACCTCGACCAAATTATCGCCCGTAAGTTTGAAGGGCAAAAATGGCATTTACCTGCACAAGTTTTTAGCCGCTCCATGGCCTTATATCCAGGAGCTGCGGTGAGTCATCCACAGTTGATGGCCGAGTTAAAACTACTTGGCTATCGCAAAGTGGCGAACCCCCGCGAGGTTGGCGAGTTTTCGGCATCGAGCACAAAAATCGAATTATGGCGTCGACCCTTTTTACATCCCGAAGGCGATCAGCCAGAACAGCGAGTGATGATCACCTTCGATAGTGAAGGCGTCAGCGCTATTGCCCGAATGGAGGATAAGCGCCAGTTAGCGGTATTCCATTTAGAACCCGTTTTACTTGACCGCATGATCACTGGTGACGGTGAAGACAGGCTCTTTGTCTCTACCGAAGATATGCCCAAACATATTGTGCAGGCGCTATTGCTGGTGGAAGACCGCAGTTTTTACGAGCATCACGGGGTAAACCCCTTCGCGATTCTGCGTGCTGCTTTTGTGAACATCAGTGCGGGGCGTACCGTGCAGGGCGGTTCGACACTGACCCAGCAGTTGGCAAAAAACTTCTTTCTGTCGAGCGAGCGCTCGTTGCTGCGTAAGGTTCGCGAAGCCTTAATGGCGGTAATTATTGATTTTCGTTACAGCAAGGAAGAAATTCTCGAGGCTTATCTCAACGAAGTGTATATGGGGCAAGATAAATCCCGTGCCGTGCATGGTATGGGGCTGGCTTCGCAATTCTATTTTGGTCGTCCCATCGGTGAGTTAACCACGGCGCAGCAAGCCTTTTTAGTGGCGGCGATTAAGGGGCCATCTTACTACAACCCATGGCGTTACCCTGAGCGCAGCTTAGAGCGCCGCGATTTAGTACTGCGGTTATTGATGGAGTCGGGCGAGCTGACGACCGCGCAATATAAGGTGGCTGTGGAGTCGCCCTTAGGTTTGCGTAATGCCAATAAGCCTGTGCATCAAAAATTACCTGCGTTTTATGCCTTGGTTAAACAAGAGGTTAATGAGCGCTACGGCGATGCGTTATTAAAACAATCTGGGGTGAAGATTTATACCACTCTTGATCCTATGGCGCAGGAAGCCGCCGAAATCGCTGTGACTCAAACCTTTAAGAGCTTAGATAAGGGCAATAAGTCGTTGCAGATTGGTATGGTGGTCACCGACAAATACACTGGCGGTATCGCGGCTATGGTGGGTGATAAAACGCCGGGCTTTGACGGTTATAACCGCGCAGTGGAGATCCGCAGACCGATTGGCTCGCTTATCAAGCCATTTGTGTACGCCACCGCTTTGGCACCAAATAGTAAATTTACTTTGGCATCGCCACTTAAAGATCAGCCGATTACCCTAAAGAATGAGCAAGGCAAAACCTGGTCACCGCAGAACTTTGATAAGACCTTTAGCGGCCAAGTTTCCTTGTTAACAGCGCTGAAAAAATCGATGAACGTGCCGACGGTAAACCTTGGGATTGCCGTTGGGGTCGATGCCGTGGCAACCACCTTGGCTAAGTCGGGCTGGTCGGAGCCGCTTAACGAATATCCATCGATGCTACTGGGCGCGGTGAATGGCTCGCCCTTAATGGTGGCGCAGGTTTATCAAACCCTCGCCGATAGCGGCGCTTACCGTAAACTCACCACAGTCACCGCAGTGCTCGATAGTGATAATCAGCCTTTACCCGTAACGCGTTCAGCCAAAGAGCAAGCGATTACGCCAGATACCGACTTTTTGGTGCAATATGCCATGCAGCAAGTCGTGCGCTCCGGTACGGCAACGCGCTTAGGCAATGCCTTCCCCGGTGTGGCACTGGCGGGTAAAACTGGTACCAGTAACGATAGCCGTGATTCTTGGTTCGCCGGTTTTGATGAGCGTAACGTGGCTGCGATTTGGGTCGGTCGCGACGATAACGGTAAAACCACTCTTTATGGTAGCAGCGGTGCGATGGCGGTATACCAAGCCTTCTTGAAGGAGCGTCCACCCATTGGGCTGCGTTCGATTCCGCCATCGGGTGTGATCCAAGGCTATTTTGACCGAGATACGGGTGAAGCCAAGGAAGCAGGATGCAGCAATACTGAGGCATTACCCGCTCTGAGAGGCACTTATAATCCAGCTAAAAACTGCGGTGAGCCGTTGCAGTGGTGGCAGAAGATTTTAGGTTAGTAATACTTATTCTTGATAGGTAAAGCGATAACCGCGGTGCAGCAAAATGGCACCGCTGTCTTTTAAAAAGAGAGTACCAGATGTATAAAACCGCAGCCGCAGTGCATATCCTTGTTAAACACAAAGAGCAGGCGGAAGATATTATTAAGCAATTGAATAACGGTGCTAATTTTGGCGCCTTAGCGAAACGCTATTCCTCATGCCCGTCGGCGAAAAAGGGCGGCGATCTCGGTGAGTTTAAGCGTGGGCAAATGGTACCGCAGTTCGATAAAGTCGCTTTTTCCGGTGAGCTACTGGTGCCACATCTCGTTAAAACCAAGTTTGGCTGGCATGTGGTTAAGGTGCTGTATCGCACTTAGCTATTGATCACACTTAGCTATTGATCGCACTTAACTATTGGCTACCCAGTGGCGACCGAGCTTGGTAGGTTATTTTATGGCTCGGTGGGTATGCTGCAAGAACTGAGCGATTACTGCGAACATCTAGAAATACGACAACGGACATTGTGCCAAGCTGCCGCGCAATTAAGAGTTGGTGTCCATGTTTTATTCTTTAACAATTGTTTGCTCGATTTACTCTTTTCGGTCGATAAATTATCGCATTCGAGTATAGGCATGTTAGGTTGCTTGTTCAGCGACGCGCAGCAAGTCCATCCGTGGATGCTCGGCCGCCCCGTCCATGATGCGGACGGTCGCCTCGCCAATCATCCTAACTCGCCTTGTGAGCAATAGTGTTGACTGTTGAGTTAAAGCTCACCGAGTATTAACAATGGGTAGCTCGATTTACTAATAATCAGTCGAAAGTGAGCGTAACAGAATAAAAAAGGCAAAACGATATCAAGTGATTACTCATCAAACAGTATAAAAACCGCTACCGCAAAAAAGCAAATTCCTATAGCATCATTTATAACAATTTACATGGATGTGGCAACGGCCAAGTCCAACAAGCGATTTATGCCCTGCAAACAGCGCAGCGCATAAATACTAAGACATTATGTGTGAATGACTATGGATTGGCGTCAAATGGAAGTATTCAAAGGTATCGATCTGACTGACTCTTTTGTTTTAGATTGGAACCATAAGAATAACTGCCTTTACTTTGAGCTGGAGGCCAGCATCTGGCCAGAGTCCAAACATTATGCTGAGCCAAAGCCTAATGAATATACGTTTTACCGAAAAGCAATACTTCAATTCATTAATACAGTTTCCGTATCTGGTTTAAAGCACAAATCGGCTGCAATGTCATCAACTGATCCAGACGGTTCAATTGATTATGGAAACATTGATACAATGCAGGTAGTCGATGGTGGTTTTGAGCTTACTGGTAATTTTGGCAATATCAAAATATCTGGCGGGGAGCTTCGATTTGAAATTCGCACATAACAACCTGCGTCATTTGGGGCCTGCGGCCCCTACGACGCTCACAAGCTCGCGCGTATGCGCCAGAGTTAGCTGCTTATGGAGTTAAAATGGCAGGTATAGAACAACCTTTAAATATTATTGAGATTGTCAAAGCGGTTGGTCCATACGCTGTGGCGTTAGGGACAACCGCTTTCGGGTACTTGCAAACTAAACGTGTAGCTGAAATCACTAGAGAAAAAGATATTGAAATTACGCAACTTCAACAAAGTTCTATTCGAAATGCTGAAAGGCTTAAAACTCAGCATTTAGCGTTAACCCAGTTACAAAAAATACTCAGTCCAGTTTATGCAAAGGCTGAGGTGATATTACACAATTACGGTGGGTTAATTGCTGAGAAAGCAGAAGCTAGAGCATTAAAATTTGATTTCAACAACTTAGTTGTAGATGACTATATTTCTTTCACCGTTGAAAGCAGGAAAATAGCCTTGGCTGAAGCCATAGCAATTTGTCAGACGCTTCAAGATCATAAAGCTTATGAATTAGTCGTTCAGTTTGAGTCTGCAATTACAAAGGCATTAAGCTTGGTTAATGTGTCTGGGAGCAGTTCTGGGCTAGAACATTTCAATGAAGTTAAAGCAGCGAGACGTGAATATGGTCTTTTGTACGTAAGAATTTTTTATACACTATCGAACGCTGAAGAACGCAGCTAACAAGGCTTTAAATAAGAGCAAATCTGGACACCCATCCTTAAAAGCTAAAGTTGGACACCCAGCCTTAATAGCGCGTTAGCTAACCTCCGACTATGCTTTGGTTAAGCATTAAACATGGAGGTTTGTATGCCCCGTCCTCGCCGAACTCAAATAAGCCTTGAAGACACACCCTATTACCATTGCTGTAGCCGCGTGGTGCGGCGAGCATTTTTATGTGGTGATGACAGTTACTCGGGTAAAAACTACGACCATCGCCGCGCTTGGGTAGAGTCATTATTGTTTGAACTTGAAGCTGTTTTTGCTATTGATATCGCGGCCTTTACGGTGATGTCCAATCATCTGCATGTGGTGCTGCGGATGGACATCGAGACGGCAAATCGTTGGACTGACCGCGAAGTACTTGAGCAGTGGCATAAGTTGTTTAAAGGCGATGAGTTAACGCAAAAATTCGCTAAAGGTGAGTTAGTTGAAGCCCATGAGGTCAACCGATTAAAGCATTCAATTGCCATTTATCGCAGTCGTTTGTGTGACAGAGCAAATCTGGACACCCATCCTTAATCGTGCTGCTGAGACTATTCATCATTCTGTGTCAGATTCCCCCCTACTTTTAATCGCGGTTAACAATGGCTGTTTTTCCAAGCAATTGACCACATAGTGCGTGAGTTTGAGGTAAGGCTAAAGCTGTTTTAGTGTGCTAACCGATTGAAATAATAAAAATCCCTGCCGAGCAGGGATTTTTGCTTTTAGCTTATACCGCAATAGCGTGGCTGATTAGCGTAAATCGACCTGAAGGGCCACACCTGCACTTTGGCCTTCACTTTGGAGCGTAATGTAATACCAGCCAGTACTGGGATTATTGACCTTGATTTGCTCCGTAGTGCTGCCAGCGTTTGTTGAGGCGGCTTCATATTGCTGGGCATTGGCCCAGCTGCGACCCGAGTAAAGGCTGACATCTCCAGTTCCGTGGGCCGAGCGTACTTCTAATTGGCTTGTTCCTTCGGGAACCCAAAGGTAATAGTCATTACGGCCATTGGCGCTACAGACGGCATCACCCGGCGTGAGTTGGGTATAGCTCACGGGTGATTTAGTCGCACAGGCATTGGCAATTTGATTAGGAACGCTACTGCCACCACCGGCTTTAAGGTTGAAGCTCACGCCACTAAATTCACTTGCGGTATCAACAGTGATATATCGCCAGCCACGGTTTGCCGTAAAGCTAAAGGACTCTTTGTTGCCTTGATTTACACTGCTGGCTTGGGCATTGCTCGCGCTTGCCCAAGTATTGGCATTAAAGTAAATATTGGCATCGCCTGTTCCCCCGATTGTGCTGACACTAAATTGGCTGTTGTCAGCATCGACCCAGAAATAAAAGCTATTACGGCCACCGCTAAGGCATTCATCTTTTCCGAGGGTTAGCTTGCCGTAATTGATGGTTGCGGCACCGCAATTGCTGGGTACTTCACCACCAGTATCGCCGTCATCACCTAAGTCGGGATCGGTATCGGCAACTAACTCAGTGGTACTGACCAGCATATCAACACCACCAAAATCGCCTTCTAGGGTGATATAGTGCCAAAGTTCATTGGGGTTTAGGCTCACTTTGATCACTTGGTAATTACCGTTGCCGATGCCATAGGCCTGATTTTTTTCAGCACTTGCCCATCCCCTTGAATCGTAATAAATATCGGCATCACCCCAACCACCGCCAATTTTGATCCAAATATCCTGAGCCGAGCGGTCAGTGTTGGCAAAGCTAAAGCTGGCTCGGCCTTGTTTGGCGTCAATACACTCCATAGGTACCTCAAGACTGAGGCTGGCTGACTCGCTATAGCGGTATGCTTCGTTACTGACTTGGCAGGGCGAGTAATCTTTGCTGATGGTGCCCGCAGGGCCTGCCCAGTTACCTTCGCGACCACTGGCATTAGCCTGTTCATCACTTGGGCCTTTATCGACAATACCATTGTTAGTGGTGCTTAAACCGCTGGTGAGCCAGCCGCGCCATTCGTTGTCATAGCGGGTGCCAATGGAATCCATAAATGCTTGATATTCAGCATATTGGTTATTACGCAGGAAGGTTAGGATCTGGCGAACATCATCGCGGTGGTTTTCAAACATAAAGCGTACGGCGAGGTAACCCCAACGGTAGATGCGGTCTTGGCCAGAGTCATAGGTGTTTTTAAAGATGGTTGAGAGCATATACTCGCCCGTTTCCCCCATGGAGATGGCAGCGGGGTTGGCATCTCGATATGAAATATATTCTGCTAATCCTTCAATCCACCAAATTGTGTTGGCGGATACGCTGCGGCTGAAGTCGCCAAACAAGTTATAGCGGCCATCGAGGTAATGCACGTATTCATGCTGTAAGTTCCACACATGAAAATCTGGGCGACGCCATTCGGCCTCATAGGCAATAAAGCGCGCTTGGTTTTTAAGTCCTGCGGGAGAGCCTTCTAAATACATGCCGCCATTGTTGGTATTGATCCCAAAAATGCTGTTGGCAAGGGATTGATATTCTGACGAGCTGCCAAAAATCACCAGTTCTAAATCATCATTGTTATCCTGGGCGACCGCCTGCATTCCCGTTTCGAGTATCGTGTGGAAATGGCTTTCTTGCTGGCTTAATACTCCACATGCCCATTTGGCTTGATCTTGGTAAAGATCTTGGGCGCGGATCTTGAGGCTGTCGGAGCATTTCCAATTAAACGGTAAGCTATCGGCGGCTAATTGCGCCTTGAAACCGCAGATCTGATAAGCATTGCAGTTGCTGCGATCGTAGTAATCTGCCATCTCGGCGGCAGCAAACCACAGTACTTTACTGGGATCATTTTTGCTGGTGCTATTTAAGATATTTTTGACCAATTGGGTGACTTTGGGGCGCATGGTATCAATGTAGTACAGTCTAGATAACTCTCTGACAGCATTGACTAAAACATATTCAGCATTGGTGCCGAGTAAGTCCCTATGGTTAAGTTGGAACTGGTTGAGCGCATCCAAAATGGCATGATCTCGGGCAAACAGCGCCTGCATGTCAGGATTCCACTGGGCGCGGAATAAGGTGGTAAATACGGTATTTGCGGCCGCATTCATTGCAAAGCTGGCTTGCCATGTGCTGTTGTAGTCATTGAGCACTTTGAGGGTGACAAAGTTAAAATCAGCCCCCAGTTCAGCCGAATCAATCAGGATCAGTGCTTCTTTGAGCACGCTGGCATTGGCATCGGAGAGTGTCCAAATGGCGTTATTGGTAAAGAGAGCATTAAGCGCTGATTTTAAATTGTTTTTCACCGCGCTGCTGTAGGCGGGTACGTCGCTGGGATTGTAAAACTGCACATAAAGCGCGGCGCGCACAAAGTAAATATGTGACTCAATGCCTTGGTTATCCACGCCAGTGTATTGGGGCGCCTTGGCTGCAATCGCATTAGCAACTGTGGATACATTCGCTTCACTAAATACGCTGCTTGCGTCACTTCCCTTGAGATTAAATAGCTTACCGACACACTGTGGTGTGGACTGCGTTAGCTCATCTAACAGGGCTTGGCCCGATTTTCCAACAAAGTTACTACAGTCGGCATTGGCAGCAAAGCTGCTGGCTTTTGATCTCGGAGAGTTCTCGAGCAACGCTTGCTGTTGTGAAGAATGTGCATCGAGATACTCAGAGTGTGTTGGCTCGTTAGGGGAGGCTATCAAGCTGCTACTGGGTAATAACGGCCGATGGCTGGCATCAAAATTGAGTGGCGCTGACGGCGAAGCTAACGGTGCTAGCGCACTAGGGATTGCTGTGTTTTTCGCTTGTACTGAATGGTTTGGGTCTTGTTGTGAATGGTTATGGGCGAGCGAGGGTGTAGCGATGGCTAAGCTAATAGCCGCGAAAAGTAGGGTCTGTTTCATGGTGTATCCATAGTTATTTTTATCTGCAAAGCAGATCTTCCTTGGGCGTTATCCGATGTATTACAGCAATTAACCTCGGACCTCATTGGTCCAACTGAATTTAATGCTTGTCTAATTCAGTTAGCGCCGAAATATCATGAAATAAATTGCATAAAATATCCAATATAAATCGATAAAAATTTACAAGTTTTTCACATATTTTTTATCGTTATGTTTTTATTGTATTTTTTATTGAATTATCGTGCGGTTAATAAAGATTGGTAATGTAGACGGCAATTGTTTTAATGTGGCATCGTTTCATTCAAGTTGCTGGCGTCCTTTTGTTACCTCGTTAACGGTCAACAAAGTTCATTCCAACATTGTTTGGGTTAATATGTTTTAACCTGAGTATGATGCCGCTATGTTTGCAGCGATAAGCCGAAATCCCAAAGTTGTACAAGGAGTTAGCTATGTCAGATTTACCAAAAGATTATGCCCATATACATATTGAACAATCCGGTGCGCCAGAGGTAATGCAACTTTCCCGTTCACCCTTACCGGTTGTCGGGGCCGGACAAGTTCTTATTCGAGTAAGTGCGGCTGGGGTGAATGGGCCGGATCTCAAGCAAAGGGCTGGAGCCTATCCGCCGCCACCCGGAGCATCGTTAATTTTAGGGCTTGAAGTGGCTGGTGAAATTTGCGCCATAGGTGAAGGCGTGACTCAATGGCAACTGGGGGATAAGGTTTGTGCTTTAGTCCCTGGTGGCGGTTATGGCGAATACACCTTGACCTATGCAGCTCATTGTTTGCCTATTCCAAAGGGATTTTCGATGGTGCAAGCGGCCGCGTTACCTGAAACCTTTTTTACCGTTTGGGGCAACCTCTTTATGCGCGCGGGACTCAAGGCTGGCGAAACCGTATTGATCCACGGCGGCTCAGGTGGCATTGGCAGTACGGCGATTGCGCTGGCGAATCGTCTTGGTGCGCAAGTGATTGCGACTACTGGGCAGGATGAAAAGCGCGACTATTGCTCAGGATTAGGTGCCCATCTTGTTGTCAATTACAACACTCAGAATTTTGTCGAAGAAGTCATGAGCTTTACGCAGGGTAAAGGCGTTAATGTGGTATTTGATATCGCGGGTGGCGATTTTATTAACCTCAATTTGCAAGCGCTTGCGTTGGATGGGCGTATGGTGTCGGTCTCAACTCAACGTAGTCCTAAAGCTGAGGTTAATATTCTCCAGCTGATGGCTAAGCGAATTGTCTGGACAGGTTCAACCCTAAGACCACAAACGGTTGAAGCCAAAGCTGAAATCGCAAGGCAATTACACGAACGTGTTTGGCCATTACTTGATAGCCAGCAAATCGTGCCGCATATTTTTGCAACGTACCCATTGAACGATGCACCTAAGGCCCATAGATTAATGCAGTCGGGCGAACATAGGGGCAAAGTGGTATTAACATTTTGAATTAACTCAGCTACAAGCTGTAACCTCTTATCGCTTCAATAATTTAATGGTTATAGGTGCATAATTAAAACTTGATGTGATGTTTTTTTAGACTAAAGTCGTTAGTGACAAATTTTTTTAGAGACTTTGGCCGAAATTAATGCGTAATAAGTGAAAATTTCATGGTTTGAGGCATTGATTATCGAAAATATTCTGTAAAAATACCCAGTTGAAAACGTCAGAGACTTTCCGGCGCTATTCGTGGATCAAAGCAAGCGTCGCTTCGCTTATTCAGACTAAAAAACTCATAGTGTATGTGTTGATTTAAGGGTATTGGCATATATGTATAACACAGCAAAGAAACAGGTTTGGTATGGTGAGCTGAGAACATCGAAGGGCAATGCGATTGTCGTCCACGACAACCAGCTGCCAGAGGCTTCCCCTGGACGAATTTACCTCTACAATACCGACCGTGATGCCATTGTTGAGTATGTAGAAGACATAGTAAAAGTGAACCTATACGACTTAGATGAGGCCGCATTAAAAGCTGCTGAGGCTAAGTTTAGCGGTGCATGGAAAGCGGCTCGCGCTCAATTTATGAGCAAGCATCAAGCTCGTATTGATCTGAACAACGTTAAGGATTCTGGCCCAGTACGTAAGGCTAAACCTGAGGTTGAGCCTGAAATCGAAACCGATGCCATTGGTGCTGATTTCGATGAAGATTGGGGCGATGATTTCGACGATTAATATCCAATTTGCTTCGGCAACATTGGATAAAGGTAAGGAATGAAACGACTTTATTCCTTACCAGCCTTTCTTTTTAATTCCTACAGATGTTCATTTCAACTTTAGTCAACAATATCAAATTGATATCGACTAATATGATGATAGATTTTCCCTGGTACTAACCAGGCATCATCACCCAATTGCGGTTGATTGGGCGAGTCAGGCAGCTTTTGCGGTTCAATACACACGCCCTGATGTTGGTGCAAACTTTGTTGGTTTCGTCCAACGGTTCCCGCTAAAAAGTTAGCGCAGTAGAGTTGTACGCCAGGCTGATTGGTAAATACCGTCATGGCGCGGCCGCTGACAGGACTGCTTAAACAACCAAAGCGGCGTAGTGAACCATCGGGGTTATCCATCAGATAGCAATGATCATAACCTTGGGTGCTTGTTAGTTCGGGAGCGTGAAGTTTTTCGCCAAGGGAAACACTTTGAGTTAAATCGAAAATACTATCTTTAACCTCAGCAATTCCTGTCGGGATGCCGACTTCATTCATCGTCAAATAGCGTGTCGCATCGATTTGTATCTGGTGCTGATAATTATTGCTCGTACCATCCAGATTAAAATAGCTGTGCTGCGTCAGGCTCACTGGACAAGGTTTATCTATGGAGGCCAGCATTTCTACATAGAGATTATTGGCGGCAAGGCGATAGTCTAATTGCACCGTGCAATTACCGGGGAAGCCCATATCGCCATCTGGACTCACTAAGGTTAATCTTACCCCATCGGGAAGCTGACCTAAGTGCCAGTTTTTTCGATTAAAACCCTCTCTGCCGCCGTGCAAACAGTTACTGGCCTGATTGATATCCAGTTGATACTCTTGCCCTTGATATTGCAGCTTGCCCATCGCAATACGATTGGCAAAGCGCCCAGCGATAGCGCCAAGGTGGGCGTTTTGGGTTAAATAATCTTCGGCACTGTCGCAGCCAAGCACGATATTAGCGCGCTCTCCCTGTCTATCCGGCGTCCAAAGTGAGCGAATAATGCCACCTAAACTGAGCACTTCTAAGGCGATGATGCCATTGTCTATCCGCACTCGTTCAATTTCGCCGCCGCGGGGATCTGTCCAAGGATCTAATACACTAAAACGCACCATTTAGCTTCCCTCTATGTGATTTAACCTTTTGATTTTGCCTCTTAAAAATAACAAATACCACTCATTCATGGCTGAATTCGTATGGTATTGGTCTGGATAAATGGATTGAGCGTAATTGACTGACTAGCTATCGATTCGCCCCGCGCCAGCACTCGCTGAACAGAGATAAACAGTTGCATCTATCCCTGTTTGCTCAAAAAAGGCCTGTTCGACCGCAGAAACTACCGCATCGGTTAGCTCATGATCCACTAAGGCAACCACGCAGCCATCGGTCATGCGAATGCCACCGCGCTCTCCAATGACTTGGCTTACTATATCCACCAGAGTGTCGAACTCAGGCAGCGTTACCTCAAAATCATCCCGTAACGATTGATGGGACTGTGCCATTAATTGGCTGAATTTAGATAGATTATTTTGCTCTAGTGCCCGTGCTGCACTCTGAGTACGTTTGTTCTCGGTGATCACATGTTTAGCGCGGCGATACAGAGTTTCATCCAATTTATCCTTGGCACTTTCAAGTTGACGCAGATCGAGGTGGCGCAGGGCGTCGAGGCCAAAATACTCGGCAGCTTGAGCGCATTCTTCACGTCGCAACTCATTGATTGCTGCTAAACGCTGTTTCTCAATATGGGCATCAATAATGATCAGGCTGAGGTTTTCAGGGATCGCAATCGGTTCGCTATCAAGATCCAGACAGTCGATAAGCAGGGCATGATCCGGCTCGCCCATGGCACAAACCATATGGTCCATAATGCTGCAAGCCGATGAAACATATCGATATTCACCACGTTGAGCGAGCTGTGCCACCGCCATGGGTGACAGATGCAATTGGCTACTGTCGCTAATGGCAGTGCCAAAGGCGACGACCAAGGCGCCAGAGGAAGATAACCCAGCTGCGAGCGGTACATCGCCTACCACGGCTAAATCTAAGCCCTTGGCAATGAGCCCTGTGTTGGCCATCGCCGCGGTGAACCCTTTTAAATAATTTACCCAACCGTCCTCGGGATGGATTTCGGTTTCTTTGCCGAAGGTCCATTCTTTAATTTGCCCGGGAAAGGCATCAGCAACGGCGCGAAACTTGTTGTCTTCACGGCGTTTAACGGCAATCACCGTATGAAAATTAATGGCGGCAGGCAAAACAAAGCCGTCGTTGTAATCCGTGTATTCACCGATCAGATTTACTCGACCTGGGGCTTGATATAAATCATCGGCTTTAGTGCCAAAGGTTTGGACAAATAACTTGGTGGCGCGCTGCGCAGGGTTCGACATGCTGAGAAGACTTCCAAAAAAGCTGGGCTAATTTCGTTCTTGTCTTCGATTTATATCACGACTAAGTCGGCGATGTAACTGAGATTTTCTATGGCATTGACGATAAGCTTGTCAGAGAAAACCGATAGTCAAAAACGCCGCAATGTTTGAGCGTGTGTAAGTGAGTTAAGGTGATTGATTTTTAGTGGTTTTGATAGGTTTTATCGGGTGAGGTAATGACTCAGGTTAATCCCTTTCCTGAGTCATTTTTAGCCTAAATAGGATGAGTTTTATTCATGATAACAAACGTAAACACGCCTTAAACTGCGGCAGAATGTTGTTTGGTGTCATCGTCTAGCTCGGCAACTGCCTTCGTTTCAGAGTCTGGTAATAACTCATGAACTACATGGTCGACAAAACCCGCACCCGCCGCTTCGTATAGGTTGTAAACGCTATGCACACCAGAACTTCTGAGTGATGCAGCATCCTCACCATATTGTACGATTGCACTTAGTTTACCTTGATAATTCAGCTTTTTAAGTTGCTCAACGGCGAAGAGATTTCCCGCATGATGCGGCATTGCTAGCAGCACTAATTCAAGATTGGGCGCTTTATCAAGCTTCTCCCAAAAGTCGGTATCGGAAGCGTCCCCTTGCACAACATTACGGCCTTTAGCGCGGTGTAAATCGACCAAGTCTTGCTTATGCTCAATCCCGAGGATCTCACCGTCGAACCGGGCACGCAGTTCATCGTAGGCTCCACTACCAATACGCCCCATCCCTAGGATTAAAAAGCGTGGATTACCAATGGCAATGGGGCGATCTTCTGGGTGCAATGGGCGTTTTTCTAACCTAACGAGTCGCTGTTGGAAGCGTTGATAAATATTTCCGACTGTAGCATTGAGCGGCGCTGCTAATAAAAAGCTAAAGCTTAAGGCCACGGCAATAATCACCAACCATTGTGACGGTAGCCAGCCTTTGCTGGTGGCAACCGCAGCGACGATCAGACCAAACTCGGAGAAGTTACCTAGGTTAAAGGAACCTAACATCGAGGTGCGCGAACGTAATTTAAAGCGAGTAAGAATATAGACAAACAATAGGATTTTTAGCGGTACTAACAGTACTAATAATGTAGCCAGCACGATATCCGAAATCGTGGGTAAGCCATTGAGACCAATGGTTAAGAAGAAGGCGACAAGAAAGAGTTCTTTAAAATAGAACAATGATTTAGCCAGCTCAGAGGCTTTTTTATGTCCCGCGAGCAAAATACCAATAACTAATGCGCCGAGATCCGGTTTTAAGCCAACGGATTCAAATAACCAAGCGCCGACAACCAGTGCCATTACTAATCCAAAAAGCACTAATAATTCACCGTGGCCAACACGGTCAAAGGCTTTATAAATCAGTGGTTTTGCCAGAGGTAATAACAATAACGCAAATGCCCACACCGAAGGCACATCGCCCTTAGAAATGGTTAAAAAGAGTACGGCAAAAATATCCTGCATAATCAGAATACCAATAGCAACACGGCCATACAGGGATTGCATATCCCCTTTATCTTCTAAGACCTTTACCGCAAAAACGGTACTGGAGAAGCTTAACGCAAATGCCAGTAAGGTTAACTGCTCAATCCCTAAACTGGTAAGTTGAGATAATCCTAATAACCCTAATATTTTGAGAATAGGGACGAATACTAGGATCGATAGCATCAAATGCACACTCGACCCCGCCCACACTTCAGCCTTAAATAGGCTACGAATATCGAGTTTTAAACCAATCGCAAACAGCAGTAGCGTAACCCCTAAATTGGCGAGTTCTTGCAGCAGTGGCAGGCTTTCTTTTTCAATACCTAATACAAAGAGTACAAAGCCCGCCACTAAGTAGCCGATGAGTGGGGGCAGTCCTATACGGCTAACGAGCATGCCGCAAATAAGGGTGATAATGAGGATAGCTGGTTCCATAATGCTCCAATCTAAAAAGTCCACGATAAACAAGGATTGTATAAGAAATCGATGACAGCGCGATAAAAAAGCGGACTTTTAATGAAAAAAGTCCGCTTTTTGTTGATTTTACGCTAAAACGCCGCAGAGGAGTGTTAGCGTTTAGTCGAGATTATTTCACCAAGTGATCTAAATGAGCTGCAAACTCCTTGGGACCCATAAAGCCGGTTACCCTTAAATCTTCTCGCTGTTCACCTTGCTCGTTAAACATCAATAATGTCGGTAAACCGAGGACATTGTATTTTTCAAGCAGAGCGACATCCACAGCATCACTCTTAGTCACATCCGCTTGCAGCAGCACGATTTTGTTCATTCGCGCTAATACTTCGGCGTCTTTAAAGGTAATGGCTTCAAACTCTTTACAAGCCACACACCAGTCAGCGTAGAGATCCAGCATCACAGGCTTACCAACTGCCGTGGCAGCGGCAATTTCGCGGTCCAAATCTTCAATGGATTTTATCCGTTTAAAGCCATGGGCTTGCTCAGTCGTTGTCGCAGTCGCAACCGGACTGTGGCTAAAGCCAAAGTGACCCATCACGGCTTGGAAGCCATAGGAGAAGCTTGCCAGCAGGGTTAAGGTGAGTAGCACTGAGCGTACGGTTTGTTTCCAGTTAAAGGCGCTGAGCTTATTTTGGTGCATCAGGTAACCGGTGAAGCTAATGCCCCAAAGCGACCAAAGCACATCGGAAACCACGCCCGTCCAAATACGGCCAAGCATCACAATCGATACCGCAATCAGCAGGAAGCCAAACACGGTTTTAATGATATTCATCCAAGCGCCCGCGCGAGGCAGTAACTTACCACCCGAGGTGCCGATGATAAGTAGTGGTACGCCCATGCCCATACTCAGCACATACAGGGCGAGGAAGCCTTGTAATAAATCCCCGGTTTGCGCCACATAGACTAAGGCGCCAGAAAGTGGAGCCGTGGTGCAAGGTGAGGCGACCAATCCTGAGATTACCCCCATCAAAAACACGCCAATCAGATTGCCGCCCTTTTGATTGTTGGAAATGGAGTTCATCTTCTCCTGCCAGCTTGAAGGCAGTTTGAGATCGTACAAGCCAAACATAGATAAACTGAGTACAAAGAACAGGATGGCTAATACCACGAGCACAGCAGGATGTTGCAGCGCCGCTTGGTATTTCATCCCCGCCGACGCGACGACTAAACCTAAAATCGAGTAGGTGATTGCCATACCTTGCACATAGGCCATCGACAGGGTGAAGGCTTTGGCGGTCGACAGTTTTTGCCCTTGACCAACAATAATGCCCGATAAAATCGGATACATGGGGAACACGCAAGGGGTGAGCGCTAAGCCAATCCCTAAGCCGAAGAAGATCACTAAGGTCCAGAGTAAACTGTCGTTAGACAACATCTGGCTTAGGCTATCCTGCTGAGTAATCGGCTTAGCAGGGGCGCTGCTTGCTTTGGCATCTGTGTCAGTGGCGGCAGGCTTGGTATTTTCGCCGCTATCTGCGCTAGAGGCGATTTGTCCATCATTAGCTGCTACCGCTTTTAAGCTGACATCGCGCTTGGTTGGTGGATAACAGAGTTTACCCTCGGCGCAGCCCATAAAGGTGACGCTTAAGGTGCTGTTTTCATCCGCTTGCTTTAGGCCAACGGGAATGTCGATATAGGTGTAGTAAACCTCTTGTTCACCAAAATACTCATCGTTATGAGGTTTGCCTTTTGGTAGGTCAATGGTGCCTAATTCAGCGCCATTGACACTAAATTTGAGTTTATCGCGGTACATGTAGTAGCCGTCGGCAATCACCCAATTAAGGGTAACCTTATTGCCTTCCTGCTTAAAATCAAAGGCAAAGGCTTGATCAACAGGCATTAACTCAGGTTCGCTTTTTAGAAAACCAAAGTTATTCGCAAAAGCATTGCCACTTAGAGTGAGAGGCGCGAGAAGCAATAATGCAGTAAAGGTAAGGCTAAGTAGTTTTTTCATGGCTGAGTGTTATCTTTTATCCAATCTAAGTAGGCTGGTAGCCCGTGAGTCACGGGTACGGCAATAATTTCAGGCACTTGATAAGGGTGAAGTTTAAGCACAAGCTGTTCTAACTCTGGATAGCGTGTTTGTAAACATTTAATGTGTAAGCTAATTTCTTGCTCTTCACAGATTTTTCCTTCCCACGTATAGACCGAGCGGATGGGTGCTGAAATATGCACACAAGCCGCGATACGCGCTTCCACTAACGCATGGGCGATGCGATTGGCATGAACGTCGTCTGGACAGCTAGTGCTGACCATTAAATACTGAGGTTGCATAGTGTGGGTATCGTCCCCTAACAATCTTAAACTTCGCTTAAGCCTATTAGGCTAAGCTACTTTACGTGTTTTTATGGTCTCATACATTAACGGCTTAACGAAAGAGTGAGCTAACTATCAGAAGTTTCACCGCTTTAGCGCAGTCTGCGCCCTAATGACTTGAATTAAGACCGGATTGCCCCCATTTAGTTTTCAAACGAGCAAGATAAATCTGAGGTCGGTATGTTTTTAATCCTATTTTTATTATTTGTGCTGATCCCAGTTGTTGAGCTGTCAGTGTTAATCCGCGTGGGTGAGGTACTGGGTACTTGGACCACTATTGGCCTTGTATTATTTACCGCTGTATTGGGCGTGTCTTTAGTACGCAGTCAAGGATTAAGTACTCTAATGCAAGTGCAGCAAAAACTCGCGCGGGGTGAGGCGCCAGGGCAAGAAATTGTCGAAGGTATGATGCTAGCCATGGCAGGGGTATTGCTGGTTATTCCTGGATTTGTGACTGATTTTATTGGTTTATTGTTGCTCACTCCTTTAACCCGTCGTCCGATAGCAGCCTTAGTGTTTAAACGTATGCAACTGCGAGTGGTGTCGGGTTTACAAGGCGGTATGCACGGCGGTTTTGGTGCGGGTCCCTTTGGCTCTCATTCTGGCTCACAAACAAATCCTTTCGAGCAACCTCCCTTTGAGCAAAATAAACATGCCGATGGCAATGTGTACGAAGGCGACTTTGAACATAAGGCCGACCCTAGCGATAAACGTCCTGAAAGCCACCAATTGGTGGATAAAGACGAGCAACCCAAAGATCCAAAGGCGTAATCCGCTTTTCAGCTCGACTTTCTTTCCTCTGTGTAAAGCCTCAAGTTATCCGGGTTAGCCGCTATTCTTCGACATCCCAATATGAAAAGGCCAATCGATGCTAATAAGCAGCATCGATCGGCCACGCCGGGAAGCGTTTAGGGGGAGTGGCGGGCTAGTGTTTCTCGCTCGCCACCGCATTCGGTTTGATGTTAAAGGCCAAGCTGTACATCACTGGCAGCACGATAAGGGTCAGCAGCGACGCAAAACCTAAACCAAAGATGATAGTGATCGCCATGGAGCCGAAAAAGGCGTCGGGGATCAGAGGTATCATCCCGAGCATGGTCGTGATAGCCGCCATCATCACAGGGCGAACGCGGCTGACACTGGAATCGATTAAAGCTAAATAGGCGGCTTTGCCTTCACTGAGTTCGAGGTTGATCTGGTCAACCAATACAATACCGTTTTTAATCACCATGCCCGATAGACTCAGTAGTCCCAGCAGCGCCATAAAGCTAAAGGGCGCGTCGAAAATCAATAATCCCGCCGATACCCCAATCAAGGCCAATGGCACGGTAAACCAAATCACCAACGGCTGGCGTACTGAATTGAATAGGAACACTGTGATTAAAAACATCGCTAAGTAACCCAGTGGAATTGAACTAAATACCGCGGTTTGGGCTTCGCCCGCCGTTTCATACTCGCCACCCCATTCTAAGTGGTAACCCGCAGGCAAGCTGATGGCTTCGACCTTAGCTTTGACTTTACGTAATACTGAGTCGGCGGTTTCATCGCTACCCAGTTTAGGGTCGGCTAAAACGGCTAACATCCGCATCCGATCGCGACGTTTTACTAAGGGGTTTTCCCATTGAGTATCGAAGCTGCTTACAACTTGCGTTGCTGGTACAAAGGTGCTGTGCTCGCTACTCCAGATTTGCAGTTTCCACAGGCTGTCCGCCTGTAAACGTTCCTCGGCGGGTGCGCGGGCAACGATGGGGAGTAAATGGCTGGTTTCGCGGTACAGGCCAATCTGTTTGCCGCTAAAGTTAACTAACAGTGCGTTATCCAGATCCTGTTTACTGATCCCCGTTTCCCTTGCTTGAGCATTTTCTAATTGCGGACGAATTAAAGTCACTTGGTTGCGCCAGTCATGGCGAATACCGTCCATACTCGGCTCCGCATGGAAGATGGCTTCGGCTTGAGCGCCTAGAGCACGCAGTACTTCGGGATCATCACCGTAGAAGCGAGCCTCAATCTTCGCGGCGGGAGAAGGGCCGTTTTCCATATTCTTTAATCTGAACTGTGCCTGCGGGAATCTCTGATTTAAAAAGGTTTCTAGCTCTGGCATATAGACTTTTAAGGAGGCTAAATCTGCCATTTCAATAATGAGCTGCGCATAGGCGGGATAGCCCTTTTCGGGTTGATAGGGCAACACAAACCGCTGCGCCCCTTGGCCAATGACCGTTGTTAAGTGTTTTAAGCCACTATGTTGTTCCTCGGCTTGCTTGAGTAACTGCTGCTCAATATCGGCGGTAAAGCGTTCAGTGCCTTTAATATCTGTACCTTCTGGCATCCAAATATCGACAAAGAAGATGGGCGTATTAGATGCGGGGAAGAACACATTCTTGATATGACCAAAGCCAATCACTGCGCTAACGAGCATGGCACCGACTAATAAAATGCTGGCGATTCTAAAACGTAGGGCAAAGGTTAAGCTCGCGCGGTATATGCTAAAGAACCAGCCTTTGTATGGGTCCTGCTCTTCCTCATCTGCGGGGGCATCTTTAAACAGCAAATGGCAGAAGAAAGGTGTCAGGGTGATCGCGGTAATCCAACTGATAAATAAGGAAATCATCAACACTTGGAACAGTGAGCGACAAAACTCTCCCGCGGCATTTTGCGATAAGCCAATCGGTGCAAAGGCTATAATCGCAATAACGGTGGCACCAAGCAGTGGCCACTGAGTTTGCGACACAATTTGTTTGGCGGCTTCAAGGCGAGTCTTGCCACGACGCAGACCAATCAAAATGCCTTCGGTAACGACAATGGCGTTATCGACCAACATGCCCAAAGCAATAATCAGCGCGCCGAGGGAGATCAGTTGCAGCTCAATGCCCAGCACTTTCATCACGATAAAAGTACCGAGAATGGTCAACAGTAAGATGACCCCCATCAATAAGCCTGAGCGTAAACCCATAAACAGCAAGAGTACGGCAATAACGATGGCAATCGATTCTAATAGATTGATCAAAAAGCCATTTACTGTGTCATCCACCGCCAAACTTTGGTTATAAACCGTGTCTAAGCTCATCCCTATTGGGCGCTGAGACTCCAGTTCGGCAAGGCGCTCGCTAACGCTTTTACCCACTTCGACCACGTTGACGCCACTTGAAAAGGAAATCCCAAGGGAGAGGGCGGCTTCGCCACGGTTGTGATAGAGCACGTCAGGGGTTTCATCATAATCTTTTTCTATATGGGCAATATCACCAAGATAGATAAGCTCAGTGCTGCCGGGCGGGCTGACGATCAGACGTGCGAGATCCTGCACACTGCTAAATTCTCCGGTGGGATGGATGCGAATACGATTATCGCCCACCACTAAACTGCCCGCGTTGGAGACCACGTTTTGATTGTTAATCAGGCCGTGGATATAGCTTTGATCTAACCCCAGTGCCGAGAGTTTTTGTTGTGATATTTCAATCACAACCTGCTCAGTTACGCTGCCCGCAACTGAAACCTTTTTGACCCCTGGCACCAGTACCAGTTCGCGGCGCAAATAATCGGCATAATTGCTTAATTCGCGGTTACTATAGTCAGGCCCTGAGAGATTAAACAAAATGCCGTACACATCGCCAAAGTCGTCATAGACTTTGGGCGTGCTAGTACCGGGAGGCAGTTGTCCTGCGGTGTCGTTGACCTTACGACGTACTTCATCCCACACCTGCGGCAGGCTCGTTTTGTCATAGGTTTCTTTGACCTCAATTTGGATCTGCGACAAACCCGCACTGTTAATGGAGGTTACGTGCTTAACCGCATCGAGCTGCTGTAAGGCATCTTCGAGGGGAAGGGTGACTTCTTCTTCCACTTGCTCTGGCGATGCACCCGGATAGGCGGTGATCACTAGGGCTTCTTTAATGGTAAATTCGGGAAACTCTAACTGCCCAAGACCGGTAAAGCTCACACTACCGCCCACGAGTAGCAGTAATACAAACATCCAACTGATGACTTTGTGGCGGATTGAATACTCAGCAATATTCATGGATTAAACTCCGCGCTGCCAGCGTAGTGGTTTGACTTTCATCCCGTCGGATAATTGGGATACACCTGCACTGACAATTAAATCGCCATTATTAATACCGCCAAGCACTTCAACACCTTCACTGGTGACTCGGCCTAAGGTGACAGCAGCGGGTTTCACTTCGCCCGATTGCGTTTGATATACCCACACTTGGACTCGGCCATCCTGATCGCGTTTATCGATAGCGGTGACTGGCACTATGGCCGATGCTGCTTGGTCTGGGCTTTTCATTAAGGCTAGGGTTAATTCAGCGCTCATCCCTGGAAGTAATTGAATATCCTTGGGTTGTGGTAGCGAAAACACCACTTCATAGGCCTGAGTGCCGGGTGTAACTTGGGTGGAGTACTCCTTGAATTTCGCATCAAACTCCATGCCTGCTAATGCACTAAAACGCACTTTAGCGACAAACTTTTGCTGCTGGATATAAGTGTTTAAACCCGCGGCCATTGACTCGGGGACTTGAATACTCACATCGAGCAAATGGTTGTTTTGTAGGGTTAATATTCCTTGATTAGCCTGCACAATTTGGTGGTTATCCACTAAACGTTTGGCCACAGTGCCACTAAAAGGGGCGATAAGCTTGGTATAACTTAACTGGTCACGGGCGGCGGCTAAGGCGGCTTTGGCCGATTTAAGCTGTGCTTGGGCGCTATCAAACTCGGCTTGGGAGATTAATTTACGCTTTAGGAGTTCGGTTTTACGCTGAAAATCCGCCGCTAACAGTTCATGGTCTGCTTCGCGGGTCATTAAATTGTTATAGGCATCCCTGTCGTCCAGTTTAGCCAATAGGCTACCTTGGTTAACACTTTGCCCCTCTACCAGCGCCAACTCTGTAAGTTGCCCAGAAATGCGAAATGACAATTCTGCGCGACTATTGGCGCTCACCCGCGCGGGGAAGGTTCTAAAATCTCCGCCCTCGAGTTTGGCAACCTCAAACAGTTTTACGGGTCTGATGACACTCGCCTGTACCGAGCTTTCCGCTGGCGTGCAGGCTGTAAGCAGGGCTGGCAATAACGCCGCCAAGGGAATAAGTCGATAAGATTTCATGGTGGAGAGTCCTCAATAACAATTTATCAGCATTTCAGGGGCGCGAAGATATCAGCTAAAGTTGTTGCAATAAACGGGATACTTTGGGATTATCAATCCCACATAATGAGATTGATATTAAGTTAAAAATGAAGACAGAGGACCTCGCGTTATTTCACCGAATCGCTGAAACCGGCAGTTTGATTGAAGCGGCGGATTTGCTTAACTTACCAAAATCGACCGTGAGTCGGCGTTTACAGGCATTGGAAGATGAGCTGAATATCAAGCTATTCCACCGACAGAGCCGCTCGATGACGCTGACCTCGGCGGGAAGCCATTTTTACCAACGTTCACAGAATATCTTGGCGCAGCTTGATGAAACTCTGTTTGAGATGACTAACGAAGATGCTGAGATCAGTGGCCATCTCCGCATTCAAATGTTTCCTATCCACAGTATGAATGTGTTGATGCAAGCCATTTTTCGTTTTATGGATCTGCATCCTAAGCTCACGGTTGAAGTGATTAGTAGCGCAGAATCTGTTGATATGGTGAAGAATAATCTCGATGTAGCCTTTGTGGTCGAACCCGCATTAGATACCTTAGATTTAGTGGTGCGGCCGATATTCACCACGGATTTGCGTTTTTATGCCAGTCCCCAATACCTAGTGCAACATGGTATGCCGCAGACTCCACAGGAGATTGAGTCCCATAATGTGGCCTTATTTAGGCTCTCAAATGGCAAGATCTTTAATGAGTTATGGATTGGTGCAGAACAGGAAGTTCGGGTTCGGGGAAATTTCTGCTCCAACAGTGTTGAAGTGGCGGTAGAGTTTGCTCTGCAAGGGCGCGGCATTGTGTATGCGCCTGCGGAAGTGGTGGCTGATTTTGTGGCTTCAGGGCAGCTAATTACCCTGTTACCTGAGATAGAGTCCCATCCCGGCGAATGCTATTTGGCCTACCCATCAAGACGTTATGTAAGCTTGGCCAGCAGACGCTTTATCGACTTTATTATTAAAGAACTGGCGCCGAAAGGTGTACCAACTAATCTCAGCACGCAAAGTGTGCGCCGAGTTTGTAAGGCATCGGAGGAGTCCTTCCCACCCAATGATGTGCGTTTTAGCCTAAAAAGCACAGCCTAAATCGCGTCGGCGGTCGTGACCTTGGTCGGCTCGCAAATCCGCTGCGCTAAGTAATAACAGGCAATCCCCATCAAGAGGTTGGTGATGGGGAGCGCGAGTAATAAGCCTTTTACGCCATCAATATAAGATCCCAGCGCCGCCAGTGGCAGCATCAATAGCACTAAGCGGCACAGGTTAATCACTAACGAACTCATCGGCCTATGGTACGCATTAAGCGCCGTGGCAAAGATAATCACAATTCCCAGCGGGCCGTAGGCGCAGGGTAGCACCAGAATATAAAAACTTAACCACTCTAGCACCTGCGGATCGGTACTAAATAAATTCGCAAGTGGCTGGGCCAAAAACGCCAGCGGAATATAGAGTAAGGTTTGGAATACAAAGATAAATTTAAGCGATAGCAGCAAAGCCTGCTTCGCCCTTTGGGGTTGGCCAGCACCGAGATTTTGCGCAATAAACGGCATCAGGCTCGATGATAATGCCATCACCACAATCAACAGCACCGATTCTAAGCGTGTGCCTGCACCAAAGGCTGCTACGGCGCTGTGATCGATATGGGCCAGCATCGCCATAATCACCGCATTGGCGAGCGGATTGATTAAATTCATCAGGGCCGCAGGCTGGGCAATATGGGCAAGTTTACTCCAGTTGGCACGCATTCTATCGATATCAAATACCGCCCGCTCAAGCATTCGCCGCTTAATAATCAGTAAATACCCCGAGAGCGACAACGCGACAAGCCATGAGAACAGGGTTGCAATCGCTGCGCCTTGGATCTCTAAACGGGGAAAAGGCCCAATACCGAAGATAAGCAAAGGATCGAGGATTAAGTTAATCAGCGCCGCCAGCATCATAATCATCGCTGGTGAGCGAGTGTCGCCCGTGGAGCGTAAGCCTTGGTTGCCCACCATCAATAACACCAACAGCGGCGCGCCCACATACCAATACATCATATAGTCATTAATGAGTGGCAAACTGGTTTCATTGGCGCCAAGTAAACTAAACAGTGGCTCGATAAAAATACTACCTAGAGCGGATAAACTGGCGATAAGGATAAAGGTCAGCAGCAGCGCATCGTGCAAAAACACCTTGGCACGTGGCGCATTACCCGAGCCAATCAGCCTGCCAAGGTTAGTAGAAACGCCTGCACCAATCCCAATAGCAATGCTGGAAATAATTAACGTTACTGGAAAGGTAAAACTGATCGCCGCTAAGGCTTCGGTCCCTAATTGGCTGATAAAAAAAGTGTCAGCGAGGCTAAAACCTAGAATGGTCATAATGCCAATCAAGTTAGGGAGGCTCATGTTGAGCAGTACACGACCAATTGGCGCGCTAAGCAGCCCGTGTCTGTCTTTCATGGGGAAAATAGTGCCTTGTTTGCGAGCGGAGGCGAGATTCTAGCAGGATTGTGCCCGCTTGAAAAAACCGACATCAAAAATTTGAATTTTTTTTTGTAAAGGCACTTGGATCTGGCAGGGGTTAACCCCATATCACACACATCAAAGGGGAAGGCGGAAAGGCCTCCTCTTTTTCATCACAAAATCGCCTCGATTGTTGGGCATTAAATCATTAGGAGAGTTCATAGATGAATATTCGTCCATTACATGACCGCGTAATCGTTAAGCGTTTAGAAGTTGAATCAACTTCTGCGGGTGGCATTGTATTAACAGGCAGCGCCGCCGAAAAATCGACTCGCGGGGAAGTCCTTGCAGTAGGTAATGGCCGTATTTTAGAAAACGGCACTGTAAGACCTCTGGATGTGAAAGTGGGTGATGTAGTGATCTTCAATGAAGGTTACGGTGTTAAGAAAGAAAAAATCGACGGTCAAGAAGTCTTGATCCTGTCGGAAGCTGACCTGATGGCCATCGTAGGTTAATCCACGACATCAATTCGACATTCCAATTAATCATTAAAAATGTAAAGGATATTCAATTATGGCAGCTAAAGAAGTTGTATTTGGTAACGACGCACGCGTAAAAATGCTGGCTGGTGTAAACATTCTGGCTAACGCAGTTAAAGTGACCTTAGGCCCTAAAGGCCGTAACGTGGTATTAGACAAGAGCTTTGGCTCACCACTGATCACTAAAGACGGTGTGTCTGTTGCAAAAGAAATCGAATTAGAAGACAAATTCGAAAACATGGGCGCGCAAATGGTGAAAGAAGTTGCTTCTAAAGCCAACGACGCCGCCGGTGACGGTACCACTACTGCAACTGTTCTGGCACAAGCCATTGTCACTGAAGGCTTAAAAGCCGTTGCAGCCGGTATGAACCCAATGGACTTAAAGCGCGGTATCGATAAAGCCGTGATTGCCGCCGTTGCTGAACTGAAAAACCTTTCTCAAGATTGCGCTGACTCAAAAGCGATCGCTCAAGTTGGTACTATCTCTGCAAACTCTGACGAGTCAATCGGCCAAATCATTGCCACTGCAATGGAAAAAGTCGGTAAAGAAGGCGTGATCACCGTTGAAGAAGGTCAAGCACTGGAAAACGAACTGGACGTTGTAGAAGGTATGCAGTTCGACCGTGGTTACCTGTCTCCATACTTCATCAACAAGCCAGAAACCGGCAGCGTTGAATTAGATCACCCATTCGTACTGTTAGTCGATAAGAAAATCTCTAACATTCGCGAACTGTTACCAATCCTTGAAGGTCTGGCAAAAACCGGTAAGCCATTACTGATCGTTGCCGAAGACGTTGAAGGCGAAGCCTTAGCTACGCTAGTTGTTAACAACATGCGCGGTATCGTGAAAGTGGCAGCGGTTAAAGCCCCAGGCTTTGGTGACCGTCGTAAAGCCATGCTGCAAGACGTAGCGATTTTAACTGGCGGTACTGTTATCGCTGAAGAAATCGGTTTAGAGCTTGAAAAAGCAACCTTAGAAGACTTAGGTACTGCTAAGCGTGTTGTGATCACTAAAGACAACACCACCATCATCGATGGTAACGGTGAACAAGCGCAAATCGAAGCGCGTGTAAGCCAAATCAAGCAACAAATCGAAGAATCAACTTCAGACTACGACAAAGAAAAACTGCAAGAGCGTATGGCTAAACTCGCTGGCGGTGTTGCGGTAATCAAAGTCGGTGCTGCGACCGAAGTTGAAATGAAAGAGAAAAAAGCTCGCGTAGAAGACGCGCTGCACGCAACCCGTGCTGCGGTTGAAGAAGGCGTGGTACCTGGCGGCGGTGTTGCGCTGGTACGTGTAGCTTCTAAGATTGCTGACGTTGAAGTAGCTAACGAAGACCAAAAACACGGTGTGGTTATTGCCCTACGTGCAATGGAAGCGCCACTACGTCAAATCGCGACCAACGCAGGTGAAGAAGCCTCTGTTGTGGCTAACAACGTGAAAAACGGCAGCGGTAACTACGGTTACAACGCGGGCAATGACACCTACGGTGACATGTTAGAAATGGGTATCCTTGACCCAACTAAAGTAACCCGTAGCGCACTGCAATTCGCAGCGTCTATCGCAGGCCTAATGATCACCACCGAAGCAATGGTAGCTGAACTGCCAAAAGCTGATGCGCCAGATATGGGCGGCATGGGTGGTATGGGTGGAATGGGCGGCATGATGTGATCCTAGCTGGTTAAAATCGTTTATAGCTGCGTTACTTTGTTACTCGTGTAGAAAAACACTACACGTCGCAACAAAAAGCCTTGCTCTACAACGATTTTTCCTGCGCTAGATTCGCAAAAAGCATCTGTGGTCTTTAGCTTAATCGCTTAAAACCCAAATAGTTGTAAGAGAAAAATGAAAACCCCGACTCAGGTAACTGAGTCGGGGTTTTGTTTTTGGATTGGTAACTTGGGGAAGCGGCGTTTTTCAAGTTAGGTGTACTTACCTACACTTTTTTGTAGTTAAGCACTAAAAATTGCTTTTAAAGTGTAACATTGTACACCTTTGGTTGGCTTGTTATTATCAACAATCAAAAAGTGTACTTATATACACTTTTTGATTGAATGGGACTGCTATTAAGGCTAAGGTGTATGAAGTTACACTTTTGGAGACGATAATGTCATCACCGTTAAATCAACAATCCCTCGGCTTGTTAATTAAAGAACGCAGGAAAAGTGCTGCTCTTACTCAAGACGTGGCGGCCATGCTGTGCGGCGTAACCAAAAAAACGCTGATCCGAGTTGAAAAAGGTGAAGATGTTTATATCTCAACCGTATTCAAAATCCTTGATGGTCTGGGGATTGATATCGTTTCAGCTCAAACCAGCGACACCGAAACTAACGGCTGGTATTAACCTATGAGTACAGCTAAAACGCTTACGCTAGAGATGCACCTCGGTGATTTAATGATCGGGGAATTATCCTTTGATGCGACGACCGACACCTTTGCCGTGCATTACACCAAAGACTGGCAGCAAAGGGGATTTCCACTTTCACCAACTATTCCCTTAGATGGCACTGGAACGAGCAATCAAATATCAATGTTTTTGGTTAACTTATTACCAGAAAACAAAGGATTAGATTATCTTATTGAATCGCTTGGCGTCTCTAAGGGCAATACCTTTGCCTTGATCCGCGCCATTGGTCTCGATACCGCTGGTGCCATCGCTTTCGTTCCTAAAGGGGCTTTACTGCCTGAAACACAATTGCGGCCAATTAAGGCTGAAGAAGTTATTCAACGCATTGAAGATCCCACAATGTGGCCGATGGAAATCTGGGACGGCAAACCTCGACTATCGGTAGCGGGTGTTCAACCTAAATTAAACCTGTTTTATAACGGGAAAGAATTTGCCTTTGCCGAAGGTACGCTGTCATCGACCCACATAGTTAAATTCGAAAAATATCATCATTTAGTGATCAATGAATTTATAACGATGCGTTTAGCCAAAGTGATTGGAATGAATGTGGCGAATGTCGATATTGTTCATTTTGGCCGTTACAAAGCCCTTTGTGTTGAACGCTTCGACAGACGTTATATACCAAGCGAGCAAAGAGTGTTAAGAAGGCATATTGTCGATAGCTGCCAAGCACTTGGTTTTAGCGTAAGCAAAAAATATGAACGTAATTTTGGTACGGGGCGTGATGTTAAAGATATTCGAGAAGGGGTCAGTTTTAACAGGCTATTTAGTCTTGCCGCAAAATGCCGCAATCCCGTGGCTGCTAAGCAAGACATGCTGCAATGGGCGCTATTCAATTTATTGACAGGCAATGCCGATGCACACGGTAAAAACTACTCATTTTTTATGACGCCAAGCGGAATGGAGCCAACTCCTTGGTACGATTTGGTCAGCGTGGCTATGTATGAGGATTTTGAACAACAGCTTGCGATGGCTATTGATGACGAATTTGATCAAAATAGCATTTACGCCTATCAATTAGCCGCATTTATGGATGGTTTGGGTTTACCAAGAAATCTATTAATCAGTAACTTAACGAAAATGGCGCGAAGAATACCGCAGGCAATAGCGGAGGTGATTTTAATGCTCCCTCCCCTTGATGAAGATGAAGCATCATTTGTGGCTCATTACAAAAACCAGTTACTGGCTAGATGTGAACGTTACCTTGGTTTTGCTGACGAGGTCAGGGATGTGGAAGTGTAGCATTGGCTACAGCTATAGCTGATGACCCTGCGGTAATTTCGAAGGGGGAGTGCAATACTGTCACCTTGGCTTTGTTTGTTAATCTATGGATAGTTGGGATATCCCTTTTTATTGAGGAGATAAAGAGAAAAGCGTAGAAAATGGAGGTTGTGAGGTATAATCGCCCATCAATCGCAATGCGCTTAGTTCTACTAAATCAACAAGCCATTCAATCAACTATACGTCGTAATCAGAAAAGAGGAAGCCAATGAGTAAGATAGACAGGTTAACCATCCAGGGGTTTAAGTCTATCCGTTCGCTGGATAAGCTACCGCTCAACAACTTAAACGTCCTTATCGGTGCAAATGGCGTCGGTAAAAGTAACTTTGTCAGTTACTTTAGAATGTTGCATGAGTTAGTTGAAGGTCGTTTGCAAGTTTGGACGAGCAAACAAGGCGGTGCTGATCGTGTATTGTCATATGGCGTCAAAGAGACTCAGAAACTTCATACCACTATACGTTTTGGGGTGAATGGCTATTCGGCAGATTTAGAGCCTACCATGGACGATAATTTCACTTTTTCGAGTGAGAAGCTATATTTCGACGGCCCATTTTTTGGAGTTACTGAGCCCAGATTAGGAGCAGGGCACAAGGAATCTAACTTAAAGAAAGAGATGCAATCAGGCACGTCATCAAAAGTGGCCTCTTTCTGTTATTCAGCGATTTCTGCCTGGAAGGTTTTCCATTTCCATGATACGAGCGACACAGCAGCAGTTAAGCGCCTTGGGGCAATTCACGATAACGAGTATCTACGTTCAGATGCAGGCAACTTAGCTGCGTACTTGTTTAAGTTGCACCGTGAAAACCCTGAAGTATACGCTCAGATCTGTAAAACAGTTCGCTTAGCAGTACCATTCTTTGATGACTTTGTGCTCAAACCTATTCCGCTTGCTTCTGGTGAAGAACAAATACGCTTACTATGGAAACAAGTCGATAGTGACTACCCTCTTTGGCCTAGTCAGCTTTCCGATGGCTCTATCCGTTTTATTTGTTTGGTCACCGCTTTATTACAACCTAATCCACCTTCGACCATCATCATCGATGAGCCTGAACTAGGCTTACACCCTTATGCGATAACGCTATTAGGAGCATTGTTACGCAGTGCGTCAAAACGGATGCAGGTGATCGTATCTACACAATCCGTTCCACTACTAAATGAATTTGAATTGGATGATCTGATTGTTGTAGAGCGTGAAGAAGGTGCATCGACATTTAAACGCTTAGACGCTGATAAATTCCGTACATGGCTAGATGACTATTCGGTTGGCGAGCTATGGGAGAAAAACATCATTGGTGGAAGACCATCAAAATGACCATAGTGCATGTAATATGTGAAGGACAAACAGAAGAAGCCTTTGTGAAAGAGTTACTGGTGGAGCCATTCGCCCGTAAAGGCATTTACTTGATGCCAGGGCTTATCGGTCGCCCAGGCCATAAAGGAGGAAACTTCAAGTTTGAACGGCTTGCTCCTGATATCGAAAAGCGTTTGCAGGCAGATCAACAGTGCTATTGCACCACCTTCTTTGATTTCTACGGGTTACCAGAGAGCTTCCCTGGGAAGAATGCAGTCAATGCCAATGCACCTGTCGCCATTAAGGCTCAGACACTACAAAACGCATTCACAGAAAAACTGGCTGAGAAAATCGGTGCGAACGCTATGCGTCGGTTTATTCCTTACGTGCAGATGTATGAGTTTGAAGCACTGCTCTTTAGCGATCCTATAAAGATGGCTCAAGGGATGGATAGAATAGAACTTGAAGCGGCCTTTACTCAGATCGCAAACAGCTTCGACTCACCAGAACATATCAACAACAGTCCGCAAACAGCACCAAGTAAGCGCATCGAAAGGCTTATTTTCGGCTATGAAAAACCACTTTTAGGAACTTTGGCTGCTTTAGAAGTGGGCCTAGAAACCATGCGAGAGAAATGTCCTTTGTTTAATGCTTGGCTAACAAATATAGAAGCATTGGCTTAACCTCGGTTAAGCTTGGTCGGGTGTGGGATGAAACCCCACGACGTTGATCCAAACGAAGTTTGGATAATTCACCTTAACTCCCTTTGGCCATAAGGCCAAAAAACATCTCCCTTTTCTAATCAATGGCTTGCCATTTTACTACTTGCTAATGCAAGTCACTTCTCTTGAGCTTTTGACTCAATTGTATTGAATGTAAACTGCGATAAGCATTGATGTAACTTAATGTTATCTGAATGGCTGCGTTCAATGACAGTCGTCGTGATGAACACTAACTGAAGAGAATAACGGATGTTGCTGCGAGTGATTTATTCGGCGGGTGTGCTGATGCTTTTGTTGCCGGCGGTCACCCACGCCGATGAGAGCAATAAATTATTGAATATGTGCAAGGCCTGCCATGGCGAGTCTGGCATGAGCCGTTTTGAACATATTCCGAATATCGGATGGCAAAACTCGGATTATCTGTTGAAGCAGCTTCGAGCCTTTAAGGCTGGCACGCGTCAAGACCCCACTATGACTAAAGTCGCTCAGTTGTTGAGTGAGGCGGATATGCAGCAGATGGCGGAATACTTTTACCTCGGAAAGGACAAATAACATGGATCTTAATCGTCGAGTATTTATAAAAGGTGCGGTAGCGACGTCGGTGTTATCCGCGCTGCCGGTTAAGTGGGTATTTGCCGATAAGCTTCCTGCTGGGGTGAGTGCTTTGGATATTTCGGCATTAACCTGGACTAAGGCTGAGGACTTACCGAGTTATTTCAAAGTATTAAACACTAATCCGCTGAATGCGTATCCGCCAGAGCATATGCTTGCGCCTGCGGTGACGCCTGCCGATGTTTCGTTTATCCGCTGGAATGGCATAGTGCCTGATTTTAAGACGCTGGATGCTAAAACCTGGACTTTTACAGTGGATGGCGAGTCGGTCATCACCCCTAAAACCTACACCATTGATGAGTTAAAACGCCGCTTTAAACATCATACCTTACAGCTATTGATTGAATGTGGCGGTAATAGTCGCGCGGGCTTTTTCCCGAGCACTAAGGGCAATCAGTGGAATAACTCGGCGGTATTTTGTTCCGAGTGGACAGGGGTGTTGGTGAGCGATGTACTGAAGGATTGTGGTGTTAAAGCCGATGCGGTTTACACCGGCCACCACGGGGCTGATGTGCATTTGAGCGGAAAAGGTGAGGCCATTTCCCGCGGTGTTCCTATCAAAGCAGCGCTCGAAGAGCTTGGGCTAATCGCATGGTCGATGAATGGTGAGGATATTCCTTACCTGCATGGTTATCCCCTACGTATCGTATTTGGTGGCCGGCCAGGCTCGGTTTCGCAAAAAGCGGCAACGGGGATCAGTGTGCGTAATAAAGTCCACGATGGGCATAAAATGGAAGCGCCAGCGTATCAAGTGCCTAAATATCCGATTGCACCGGGCGAGACGGTTGCTGAAAAAGACTATCGAATAATTGAAGAAATGATCGTGAAGTCTTTGATTACTCAACCACAATCTGGCACTGAACTGGCTCAAGGGCAAAAACTGACGGTTGCGGGCCATGCGTGGGCGGGCGTGCGCGAAGTGGTGAAGGTGGAAGTGAGTTACGATTATGGCACCCGTTGGTTTGTCGCGGAGCTACAAAAACCGAAAAACGCCACCGCATGGCAGCAATGGAGCATTGAGTTGCAGCTGCCAACACAGGGCTATTACGAAATCTGGGCCAAAGCGACCGATAGCGAAGGTGATAGCCAACCGGTTGTACAGCCACAATGGAACCCAAAGGGATATATGTTTAATGGTTGCCACCGTATTGCCGTCAGGGTGGTGTGATGAGAGCGCATGTCAATAAGCTGATCATGTGTGGGCTGCTTTTCACTGGGGCGTCGTTTGCCACCGAGTATCCCGTGGACCCTCAATCGGGCCTTATTATGGCGCCCGGTTGGGAGTTGGTTAATTATCAATGCAATGCCTGCCACACCAGTATGATTGTTACTCAGAATCGCGGTGATAAAGCCTTTTGGAAAGAAACCTTGCAGTGGATGGTGGATACCCAAGGCTTATGGGATTTGTCGGATACGTGGGAGCCGACGTTGAGCTACCTCAGTACCTATTATGGTCAGGCTGAAATGGATATGACCCTCTTTAGGCGTTTGCCCCTTGACGCAAGCCAGTTACCACCGCCAGCTAAACCTGCCGCTAAGGGATCTCAATGAAAACGTTTATCGTCAGTTTGCTTGTCCTGTGCGGCTTATCCACAGCGGTTTATGCCGAAGGTTATCAAGCCGATATCGAGCGGGGTAAGGTGCTGGCCACGGCTCAATGTGAGTCATGCCATGGGCTGGCGATGATCGCCATGGCCAAGCAATTCCCCAATTTAAGGGGGCAAAAACCGGCTTACCTTAATAAGCAGTTAGTCGATTTCAAAGCGGGCTTACGCCTCGATCCGTTAATGCAATCACAGGTCAGTGCGTTGACTGCCGAGCAATTACAGGATGTGGCGCTGTTTTATAGTCAGCAAGAGATCCCCAATCTCAGTGCAAATTAGTGCGGCTAGCCGTTTGCTTGCTGACAAGAGTAAGTTAAGCGGTTAGCATCAAGGCCATCGGCTTATAGCGACGACACGGCTGGAAATGGCGTTGATAGGAATGGCATTGATAAATCGCAGAAAATTAGCATCTCTTATTGGCATGCTGGTGTTATTGCCAGCATGGGGATATGCCCAGCAAGCGGAGGTGAGCGAAGCTAATCACTGTCAGCCTGTTAGCGGCTCTGAACAACACTCAGGTCAGTGTGAGCGCAGCGCGGATAATACCGCCTACGATAAATTTGATGGCGTGGTATACCGTGGTGTCATTAATACTAAGCCCGTCACGCTGGAAATTATTGGTCAAGGCAACCAATATCGTATGACTGTTGATGGCTTGGTAACATTTGGGGAGTTGAATACCGAGCGCGGCTTTGAGCAGGATGAAAATGCTTCGCTCTTTATCCTTAACTGGCAACAGCCTGAAGCAGAACAGATAAAGTTTGTTAAATTATCCAAAGACCATTCAGTACTGGTACGGGTTGATGCCAATGGCCAGCTCGATAACACCGCAATCTTGCATACGCGATAAAAGCATCCAGTGAATCATTGTTGTTGCGAGCGCTTGATTACACATCAGGGGATGAAGCCGCGATTTTGATCGAGTGTATGGCTCAGAGAGATTGCTAAACATTCCCCGGTAAACACCGGGGAATCGCTTAGAAAGTACAACAGCTTGAATTAAAACTGATAATTCACACTCAGGTTGAAATAACGCCCAGGTTGGGTGAAATCATCCTTTTGCAAGTTCATGGTGCTATTGAGTAAGAACACGGATTGGCCAGCCACATCGGCGTAGTCAACATATTCCTTATCAAACAGGTTATACACCCCAGCACGCAGATGCAGATTGTCGGTCACGTGCAGGCCCATGGTTAAGTCAAACACGGCGTAACCGGCGGTGTTGTAGACTTCGTTAAAGCTTTCTTTAGGAATACATTGGCCCATCACGCAAATATCATCGATGGTCAGGTTGATATCGTGGGTGCGGTCCATCTTATCGGCCCAGCGTACTACTGCGCCAATATCGGTTTCCATTCCACCAATATTGCTATACCAATTCACCCCTAGGTTACCTTTTAGCGGGCTAACGCTGTTAAGGTATTGACCGTTTTCATCGGTTCCATGGGTATAAGCGATATTGCCCCATAGCTCTATGGTATCTGTCAGCCAATGGTTGGCTTGGGCCTCTGCGCCATAGAGGGTCACTTGATCGCGGTTGAAGTACTGGTATTTGAACTCCATGGGCTGCATCACCGGACCAAACACTGGCGGTTTAAAGCTGACATATTGCCAGTCAATAAAGTCGACCGCGTGGGTGTAGAAGGTGGTGAGCTCATATTGAGTATCTGCATGATTGCCACGGATACCCAGTTCCCAGGTGTGGGATTGCTCAGACTTTAAGTCATAGTTGGCTTGAATGATCACATCGGTCATCGAGCCGCCATCGACCTCTAACTCACCCCATTTTTGATCGGGCGTAGGCATTTTATAGCCATAGGCATATTGAGCGTAGGCGCTAACTGTGTCGGTAAGTTTATAAACGAGGCCCACTTTGGGTGACCAAAAGGTGTCGCTCATTACCGCAAAGTCGGCCGGATCTTTACCTGCTTCCATCGCTTGTTGTTGGTCGGGGCTGTTACGGAAATAGTCATAACGTAGGCCGCCAATCAGGTTTAAATCACCATTTAACAGGGTGATATCGTCCTGCAGAAATAGCCCTAAACGGTTGCTATCGGTATCGGCAAAGGTAAAGGGGGTTTCGGTTTGCCAATCACCGCCGCTGCTGGCGATATTGTTGTTGCGATGGCGCATCATTTTGGACCATTCATAGTCCATACCGTAGGTGAGCTGATGGCCGTATCCCTCTGCGCCTATGTATTTGCTAAAGGTGCTGGTTAAACCCAGTCGCTGATCTTTAAATTCATAGTCGCGATATTCGGTAAGTGGGCGCGCTGCGGTACGCAAATCAAAATAATCACGGTGTTCGAGTTGCTCCGTTTGGCCAAAATAGGCGGTCACGGTCAAATCATCGTGTAAATAAGTGGCTTTATCGGAGCGCAGTTGTAGGGCGCCGTTGATCACTTGGGTATCGCGATCGGTATCAATCCGCTCCTGCGGTACTTGGGCACGATTGAGCTTATCTTCCCAGCGTTCTAGCGTTTGCTCTAGATAGTCGAGGGTGAGCTGCACTGTGGTGTGCTCATTAAAGCGGTATTTGCTCTTGAATAGCAGGCTGTCCTGTAACAGATCGCTTTCAGGCTGAGTATCAAAGTAGTTCGGTAACTCTTCGCCTTTGCGGTGCTGGTAGGTGAGCAAATTCTCAAAATCGCTATAGGCCGCGGCGCTGGTAAAACCGCCGGAGTACTCGTTATTGATGCCTGAATAGCCCGCATTGATCGACACATAATAATCTTCGCCCCGCAGGTAGTCGCTGGCATCTTTTGTGCGCATCACTACTACGCCACCAAGGGCATCGGAGCCGTACATAGTGGATGCAGCGGCTTTAACTACTTCAATTTGCTTAAGACTTTGCACTTCGGTTAAACCGCGGCCTGTGCCTTCTGCACCTGGGCCTAACGGCGAAGCATACTGGTTATTTACCCGCACGCCGTCTTTTACCATCATGACTCGGTTGCCGCCAATACCGCGAATGGTCACTGAGGTCGGTTTGCCCGCGCCGCCCTTGATATCGACAGCCGATTCGTTACGGAACAGGCTACCAAAATCATTGCTCATATTGCGTTCGATGGCTTGTTCATCTATCACCAAAATAGATCCTGCCACCTGCTCAATGTTTTGTTCCATACGGGAGCCTGATACCACAATCACTTCTTGAATAAGTGGTTTAGCTTGTTCTTCTGCCCAAACGGGCAATGCACTTGCGACGGCAAGGGCGCACAGACTGAGCGGCAACGGTTTCATCAATCACCTTTATGCTTAGAAATGAGAATTGTTCCTACCTTGAATATGCGCGATAGCTTATATGGAATTTACCTTGAGATCAGGTTTTAATTGCCATTATGTGATCAAGGCAAAGCCTGTGAGTGATGTTTTAAAAGGGAATTATTGATTGATGCTGTAAACCTTACTTTTCATGTCACCCACATAGATGCTGAGGTGAATGATGGGCGATACGCAAAGAGGCTTGAGATGTCGCTATAGCCGCGGATCGGCCGATTGACTCTCAACTTGGCCGATGACAGTGATATCACTCAAGTTTGATAGTTTGCCCCACTGCTGAATAGTCATCATGCCGGTGATTTCCTGGGCGCTGAAACTTAAGCGTATACCGTCTTTGCGGTATTCCTGCGGCAGATTTTTAGGCAATATTTTTTGGCCGGTGTCGGCGATAATTCCCCAAAAACCCCCTTCTAAATTGAGATATCTTACAGTGCCTTGCAGCATCATACCTTCTCCTTTAGGTGAAATACTTGGCTTGTTAACACCTTGTTTAGCCGCTTGCTGTTGCTGACTTTCGCGCTTATCCATATTGAGCGGATTAATCTCTGCTGTACTTGCTTGAGCCGTGCTTGTTTGTGAACTCGTTTGCTCGGCGGGTTTGTCCATACCTTGTGCATGTTGCGCTTGAGTTTGCTTTTGACAACCCAACAACAGTGCGGGCAACAGTAATGCAAATAGACGAATAGGTGGGCGCATCTTGATTCCTTTCAATCACTTTTGGTTATGATGGCGTGTTGCAACACTCTAGCAAATATTGTCCGCGAGGGGCGATAAGGTTTTTATATCTTTGTGTAGCAGTGTGAAAGGGTAGAGATAACAATTTGAATAAAAAGGCAAAGCCAATACTGCTTTGCCTTTATAAGCCGATTGGCTGGGATAAATTACTTTTGTAGCTGCGCTTTAGCGGCTTCAACCTTAGCAAAATCTAAGCCCAGCTCGAGTACCGCTTCTTTAATCACGGCAGGGTTTTGCATTACCAGAGCCATCAGTTGTTGCAGTTTTTCAGGTGGAATACCGAGCTGGCCAATAATGCCCATCGCCATCAGGGGATTATCGGTTAATGATTGAAAAAGCTCGTTAATTTTTGCATCGGTGACATTGTGTTCTTTTAAGATGGCAATAATCGGATTCATTGCAATACCTTATCGACGTTAACGGAAAACGGCCGCTATGCTATCACAGATAGCTAAACCTTTTGGATGAACAATTTTATACCATAGTCATTCCCTATAAGTTGACTACTAATACAGTATGGATTTCGGTAAGTGGCAACTTTCTTAATGCTTTCATAAATTAACCATCGTTAATCTATTTTCGCGATTCCAATCATCGGTATTAATCGTTTCAATTACTTAGAAGCCTGTCATTAGACTGCAATCTCGGTTGTGTTAACGGCATATGACAATTTTGCCTTGGAGTAACACAACGATAAGGATTGCTGTATGCCGTCAAGCAGCAAGCGGATGGCTCATTGTTAATACAAATCAATGGGCCGAACAGGACGAAACTAGGTAACGATCATGAAAATAAACACCCTTCCTACGCTATCGGCGTTAACTTTGGCTATGTCTCTCGCATTGGGGGCGGGAACTGCCACAGCGCAAGAGCAAGTCACAGGTAATCAATTTTGGTGGCCTGAAAAATTAAACTTAAGCCCATTACGGCAAAATGCGATTGAATCCAATCCCTATGGCAGTGATTATCACTATGCCGAAGCCTTTAAAACCTTAGATCTCGATGCGGTAAAAAAAGATATCAAAGCCTTGATGACAGAGTCTCAGGACTGGTGGCCCGCCGATTATGGTCACTACGGGCCTTTCTTTATCCGTATGGCGTGGCATAGCGCGGGCGTATACCGGATTTTTGATGGCCGCGGTGGTGCTGCGGGTGGCCAACAACGTTTTGAGCCCTTAAATAGCTGGCCGGATAACGTGAGCTTAGATAAGGCGCGCCGTCTGTTGTGGCCCATCAAGCAAAAATACGGCAGCAAGCTGTCTTGGGGCGACTTGATGGTGCTAACCGGTAACGTGGCATTAGAGTCGATGGGCTTTAAAACCTTTGGTTTTGCGGGTGGTCGTGAAGACGACTGGGAAGCCGAAATGGTCAATTGGGGCTCAGAAAAAGCGTGGCTCGATAGTAAAAGACGCAACGAAAAGGGCGAATTGGCTAAACCTATGGGCGCGACCCAAATGGGCTTAATTTACGTTAACCCAGAAGGCCCGAACGGGGTACCCGATCCCTTAGCATCGGCAAAGGAAATCCGCGATACCTTTGGCCGTATGGCGATGAATGACGAAGAAACCGTTGCCTTAATCGCCGGTGGTCACACCTTTGGTAAGGCGCACGGCGCACACGATCCCGCAAAATGCGTGGGGGCCGATCCGGCAGCAGCAGGCATTGAAGAGCAAGGTCTAGGCTGGAAAAACAAATGTGGTAAAGGCCATTCAGAAGACACTGTCACCAGTGGTCTGGAGGGGGCTTGGTCATCAAACCCAACGAAATGGACCATGGAATATTTAACCTGGTTGTATACCTTTGACTGGGTACAAACCAAGAGTCCAGCGGGCCATATCCAATGGACGCCGGCCGATGATAAGGCGGCAAATCTGGTACCCGATGCCCACTTACCGGATAAGCGCCACGCGCCGATTATGTTCACCAGCGATATCGCGTTGAAGGAAGATCCTATTTATCGCGAAATCACCACGCGTTTCCTGAAAAATCCTAAGGAGTTTGAACTAGCCTTCGCCAAGGCATGGTTTAAGTTAACTCACCGCGATATGGGGCCAAAAGCGAGATATTTAGGTGCCGATGTGCCAGCAGAAACGCTGATTTGGCAAGATCCTATTCCTGCCCTTGACCATCCGCTTATCGATAACGCCGATATTAAAGCCTTAGGCAATAAGATCTTAGCATCTGGGTTAACAGTGCCTGAGTTGGTGAGAACCGCATGGGCGTCGGCCAGTAGCTTCCGTGATACCGATATGCGTGGCGGGGCAAATGGCGCGCGCATTCGTTTAGAGCCTATGATGAACTGGCAGGCCAACAACCCAAAAGAGTTAGCTAAAGTATTGGCTAAGCTTGAGAAAGTCCAAAAAGACTTTAATGGTTCGCTCAAGGGCGGCAAAAAAGTCTCCTTAGCGGATGTGATTGTGCTGGGTGGTAGCGTTGCGGTTGAGAAAGCCGCGAAAGAGGCGGGAGTGACGGTTTCGGTGCCATTTACCCCAGGGCGAATGGACGCGACACAAGCACAAACCGATGTGAACTCTTTTGCGGTGCTTGAACCTGCGGCCGATGGTTTCCGTAACTATTACTCAAAAGACAACAGTCTTTCTCCCGCGGAGATGCTGATTGAGCGCGCCAATATGCTCAACCTGACCGTGCCCGAAATGACGGTGCTGGTGGGTGGTTTGCGTGCGTTGGATGCCAATAGTGCTGGTGTTAAACACGGTGTATTTACCGATAAGCCTGGAGTGCTGAGCAATGACTTCTTCGTTAACTTACTCGATATGTCGACTAAGTGGAGCAAGTCAGCCAAGCAAGAGGGCATTTACGAAGGACAAGACCGTAAGAGCGGTAAGCTCAAGTGGACAGCAACCCCTGTGGATCTCATCTTTGGCTCTCACTCTGAACTGCGCGCCGTGTCTGAAGTCTATGGTGCACAAGATGGCCAAGACAGATTCGTGCAAGACTTTGTTAAAGCGTGGAATAAAGTCATGAATGCCGATCGCTTCGACATCTAAAGTGAGCGGTTAACCTCAAGCCCATCCGTGCGTTTTTGTCGGGTGGGCTTTTTTATTTTTGTGGGTAATCAGTGTTTGAGCGATTGCTGACTGGCATTCCATTCTGCTTATTTACTCAGTAGTATCAATATCATGATAAATTTTAAGTACATTCAGTCGAGTCAATGTTAATCGGGTTGAATACCTAAGGAAGTGGGATGGGGAATAGTGCAACGTACGGGGATAAAACGCTTGTGGTAAAAGGGTTGCGCTACGGTCGTGGCAATGAGCTGCTAGTCGTTGAAGATTGGCAGTTAATGCCGATGCAACATTGGGCTATTTTTGCGACCGACAGCTATAGCGGCTCACTCCTTGGGCGAATATTAGCGGGTGATATACAGCCTGATGAAGGCGAAATATCTGGATTACCGTCGCGAATTGGTTGGGTGTCACTCGGTTTACAACAGGCATTACTTGAACGTGAGCTAGCAAAGGATGAACTCGACTATGGTTCAACGGTCGAGGCCTTAGTGCTGGAATCTTGTCTGCATACTGAACGTTTGAGCACCTTTTTACAAAAAGTGGAACTCGAACATTTAGCGCAAAGAGGATTTAGACAGTTATCGACTGGTGAAACCCGGCGGGTGATGTTAGCGAGGGCACTGGCAACTGAACCTGAGTTATTGATTTTAGATGACCCCTACGCTGGGTTGGATAGCGAGCATCAACTCAGCCTATCACGGCTGTTAGTTGAAATTGCCGAATATACTAAGTTGCTTATCATCACCTCCCGCCAAGAAGAGTTACCACCCTGTATTAGCCATGTGGCACTGTTTAATAGCGATATGCTCAAATCGGGTCAGCATGTGCATCAACTCAGTGCACCTATGTCGATTGAGCAATGGCATAGTCACCCTGTGATGGCACACTTAAATGCACTTTCTGCCAGCCGTAGTGCCGAGTTGTTGGCGTTAATGGAACGCCAACGCCACAATGCCGAAGCCTTTGATCCCCTAGTCGAGATTAAAAATGGCAAGGTGGAATATGTTAGCGGCTTGATTTTTAAAGATGTGAATTGGCGGATTAATGCGGGCCAACATTGGCAAGTGCGGGGGCCAAATGGTTGCGGTAAGAGTACCTTACTCGGGCTGATTTTGGGCGATCATCCCCAATGCTACAGCAACGATATCACTCTCTTTGGCCGGCCCCGTGGCAGCGGTGAGAGTATTTGGCAAATAAAACAACGGATTGGCATAGTTTCATCGGCCTTGCATTTGCAATACCGAGTGAGTTTTTCGGCGCTTGATGTCTTGTTATCGGTTTTTTACGATTCTATCGGCCTGTACCATAAACCCACTAAACCTCAGGTCGATTTGGCGAAGGAATGGCTGGCAATTTTACATATGAGTGAGTTTGCCAGTACGGGTTTTAAGCAATTGGATTACGGCCAGCAGCGGCTATTGCTGATTGGTAGAGCCTTGATTAAACAGCCGTTATTGTTGATTTTAGATGAGCCGTATCAAGGATTAGATTTTATTAATCGCACTTTGGTGATGCGGGCGCTGAATATGATTGCCGAGCACCATCTTAGCCAATTGCTTTATGTCTCCCACCATAGGGAAGATGCCTTGCCTGCCATTAAAAACTTTGTCGATTTTATCAAGCAGGAAGAAGGTTATTCGGTTGAGATTAGTGAGGGGGCCGATGTGTAACTCGACTTAGCTATCGAGCCTAACCTTATCATCATGGTGAGTAAATTGTGATAACAGCCTCGGTTTAAAAGTGGTAAATGACCATAATAGTTTTTGGCGTACGCCAAAAACTATTCAAAGGGAGCATCAATACTCGATTGCTTTCTAACATTTGCCCCTGAGGTGCAATCATAGATGCCAAGACCCAAAAAGTGCCGTCAATTATCGAGTTGTGTGCCCTGTAGCCTGTTTAAACCTAATGGCATACCAGCGTCCAACTTATCCCAGATCCTTTTAGCTGCCGACGAGTTTGAAGCCTTAGAGCTTGGTGATGTGCAGCGCCTAAGTCAGCTTGAGGCTGCCGCGCAAATGGGGATCTCGCGGCAAACTTTTGGTTATCTCCTCGCCAGTGCTCGCCAAAAAGTGGCGACTGCCATTACTCAAGGGTTAGTACTGAAATTACCGACTCCAAATGATAAGGACCCAATATGATTATCGCCCTACCGATTAGCCGTGGACGGCTTGCCAGCCATTTTACTAAGGCGCAGCAAGTCCATTTTTACGATGAAAATCATCAGCTTTTACTTTCTATCCCGAACCCCGCCCTTGGCGGCAATTGCCAAGATAAAAAAGCCTTGTTAGACGCCATTCGCACCCAACGCACCAGCATTGTGGTGGTGCAGCATATTGGTGAACGCATGTTAGGTAAGCTGCTCGATGCGGGGATCAGTGTGAGCCGAGGGGATAATCAATTATCGATTGCCACGCTGCTCGCCCAGAGTAAAGAGGTGAATTTGCGTTTAACCGAGGCATCACAGGGGCGTGCATCCCTAAAACATTTAGCCAAGGGCGGATGCTGTGGTGCTAAAGGAAGTTGTGGCTGCGGCGGTAAGGCAAAGACAACCCAAACCTTGTTGAGCCTGACTCAAGCGCAGCCAAGCTTAACCTTAGCTAAACCCATCGCATACAGTGGTTTTAAATTATCAAAATAGTCATGGCGTTATTGTAGGAGCGGAATAAAGTTTGATACTAAACAATCAATTACCCCTGCGAGTACCGTTTTAGATTAAACATGACCAAAAATAAAGATTCATACTAATTGCTACTACTCAGTCCGAATCGAGCTACAACCAAGTTTTAAAGTATCATACCCGTTGTAGCTCACTTCGGGACATCTAAACGCTGGATTTGATTGATGGGTGAGTCATGGTATTTGCTCAACGACACGCAGCAAGTCCTTCCTTGGATGCTCGACCGCCCCATCCGTGGGTCGGACGGTCGTCTCGCTAATCACCATAACTCACCCTTTTAGCATCGGTGTAGCTTGCAGGTTTCTTACAGGTTTTAAAGAAACGCACAGCATGCTTTGGGACAAAACCTTGCTAGATTTTTTACTTAAATTCATTAGTTTCGGGTTAATATTTCTATGGGTCAACGCCTGACTAAGGGGTTAGCAACACAAT
>NZ_JABAIP010000016.1:0-144460 GCF_012843185.1 Shewanella sp. DNRA4 | reverse complement strand
TTGAGCAAGCAGTGCGTTCTAAGCCGATAACGTACCAATCAATTAAAAATCGATAACCACAATATATAGTGGTTGGTCGTGCTAAGTGGATAGCCCTTACATATACACAGTATAGGCTAACTTTAGCACATGTCGAAGGCGTTTATGTCATGTATTTGCTTAAGTAAACAATCACCCTATTGGAGTATCGTGATCAAGCTGACGGACTTATGTAAGTCAATTTTTTATTGAAGTAACGGCAATAAAAACAAGTATTCACATAAAAACAGAGAATGCTTTTACGGTGCGCAGAATGGATGATGTGGGGCGAATTAAAGGAGTATGCTGTTTTTCATCATTAAGCCCACACAACTAATCTTGTGCGGGCTTTATTGACTCGTATCAGTATTTAAACACTATTTCAACGCCTCTGGGACGATAGGGTAGTTATCCCATACTCGACCATCGCTCATTGAACGTACCAGCTTGATATATTCAGCGTGGGTCCAGGCGAGCGGAGTGGCGGAGTTAGTGCCTTGGCCGAGTTGATATTGATAACGTGTGGCGTTACCGACACCATCCCATGCTTGCTCGGGGAGCATTAGACCCGCGTTGGCGAAGGTTTCCATACCTTGTACATAGGTATTGATAAGCTGCTGTTTGGTTTGCAGTCCTTTCGTGCCAGTCAATTCTCCCTTTGCACTTGCTAAAGCCAGTTCAAAATGTCCTCGCTCGCCGGTGAAGAAGGGCCATACGCGGCCGCGTTGATTGTCGCTATTACTGCCCGATTCGGCGTAGTTTGCGCCAGTGAGGGTATCTTCACCGTAGCCATCGTTACCGTAACGTCTAAAGCCGGGAACGCTACTGCCATCCTTTGCCGTAAAGTTGTATTTGAGGCGTAAATTGTCCTCAAGCTCAGTGTTATCCACCAGCGCTAGGCTTTGATTGATAAGCTTATCGGTGGCGCCACGTACGCCATAGCGCACCAGCTCTAAAAAGCCACCATCGAGGATCTGACGTTGATCTAATCCCGCACGGCCATTATTGGCGGCGAGTGTCTCGGCGGTGTTTGGCTCACCGTTGGGGCTCAATCGCAGATAATAAGGCGCCTTAATGCCTTGGCTATCTGTGAGTAAACCTTGGGTCGTCACTAAGTGTTTTTCAAGTTGTTGATTAAGAGTTTTAGCGGTCGCGAGATAACGTTGACTGGCATCGCTGTCGTTTACTGCCTTGGCAATATCACTCGCGGCCACTAAGCCTGCGATCACTGCGGCCGTGGTGGAAGGCGAATAACCAGCTTGTTCTTCCCAACGTTCTTGCTGGGTTTTCGGTGGCGTAATTTGGGTGTGATTCCAGTCAAGATTCACCTCGCCGCCGCTGACTAAAAAGTCCGCCGCAGCTTTTAACATCTCTTGATACCAATGGTTCAGTTCAGCTTGACTGAGTACGCCTGCCTGCCAGAGTTTCCAGCCGAGCATGATAGGCATCGCCGTTTGGTCGAGCTGTACGCCCACCCATTCAATTTGGCCGTCCACATGGGTCTTTTGTAAAAACCAACCGGGTGTGCCGCTAAAGCCTGGGGTTTTATCGCTCACTTGCACCTTTTTAAGGTATTCAAAGGCGACTTTAGGCGTTTGGGTATCGCCCATGGCGAGAAATGCCATGGCGCACTGGTAAAAGTCGCGCGGCCAAACGGCCTTGTAACCCGTGCTGGGTGTGACAGCAGGGACGGTATCGCCCCAAGGATTAGAAAGCGAAGCGATAAGGGCGCCCGCGTAGGTTTTATCTTCCTGCGCCTTGAGTACCATGGCACTGGTATACAGCAGCTTGCCATTATCTGTGGTGCTTTGCGCCATAGCTGGCATCGCGGGCAGCGATTGTAAATAACTGTGCCAACCAGCGTTGTATTGGTTCAGCACCGCATCATACCCCGCCGTTAAGCTGGCGTTGGCATTGGCTAAACTGCTGGCCTCATCCTGGCCAAAACCAATCACCAAATTCACATTAAGAGGTTGATTCGCTTGGAGTGCTGGATAACTGGCGGTAAAGGCAATGTTGCCTTGAGTAGGCTTTTCGGCGCTGCTGGTGGCTTGATACAGCGTATCTAGCTTGCCGTTATCGGCTAAATCGGCCAAACCGTCGGATACACCGACAAAACCGGTGGTCGCCTGCGCAAAATCGATATCCGATTTCACCGTCATCACGCTGCTGTGTGGGTCAGCGGTGCGAGCGATAAGGGCTTGATGATCAATTCTGCCCATATCATTCGCGCCCGCATTATCGATATGGGGGTTAACGTATAAATGCGGTGTGATGCCCGCTTCAAAGGCGGTAAACGTCACGCGCATCATCAGCGTATCGCGGTCGGGATCGGTAAAGATATGTTTTTCTATCTGATACTTACCTTCAACGTCGCGATTGATAATCTTATAGGCCAAGGATTGTGGGCGGCCATTGGCATCGGTATCTAAGTATTCAATGCTGCTGATCGTGTTGTCTTTTTCGGTATCGACAAAGCCATTGCCGGTGATCACAAATTGCAACTCTTTGAGTTGAGCATTGTGAATAAGGCCATACATGGTTTCGGTTAAAATCCCCTGCGCGATGGAGAACCACACTCGGCTAATGGGATTTTGAGCGCTGTCTTGGTATTGCCCCTGATTATAAGGCTCATAGGAGGTACCGATACCGGTTTTGCCGGAGAACGCCCAGGTTGGGGCTTTGCCGGGGGCGCCGGGGGCAATCTGTACATCTGTGGCTTTTGTGACGGTCTGTGTTGATGTGTCTGCATTGGGGGCCGAGGGTGAGCAGCCCATTAAGCTGACAACGCCGATAAGACTTGCGGCAATTGCGAGCGCAATCGGCTTACGAGTTAAGCTGCGAGCCTGCTGCGAAGGTACTGTTGTCGATGCCATATTCATCAAAATCTCCCCAATTAATAGATGGTGCTAATTGCGATTTATTCTTGTTGTAAGTTATGTGGCTATACGTATTGGCGTTTAGTTACCCAAACGCCAAGAGTGCCGAGTTGTAGGATCTGCGATTTACGCTTGAGTATGCTGAGTATTCGGCTGCTCAACAAAGAGCACGGCAATCCCGGCGCAGAGCATGAGGACGCCGCCGGTGAGCAGGGCATAGATGGGTTGACCATCAAATAATCCATTGAGGATTACGCCTAAGACGCTGGCTGCAAGGAGCTGTGGGATCACGATAAAGAAGTTAAAAATTCCCATATACACGCCCATTTTTTTCGGCGGTAAGGTGCTGGATAACATCGCGTAGGGGATAGATAGAATTGAGGCCCAGGCAATACCCACCCCTATCATCGGCAGCCATAGCAGGCTGGGATCCTTGATAAAATAGAAACTTATTAAGCCAAAACCACCGCAGAACATATTAAAGGTATGGGTGAGTTTGATCCCGATACGTTTGGCAAGTAGCGGAATAAACAGCGCCGCAATGGCCGAAAATCCATTGTAGGAGGCGAATAGTACACCCACCCAATCGGCACCATTATTGTAGGCTGGGGATAACACATCGCTGCTGCCAAAATGGTAGGACGTTACCGCCGAGGTGGTGTATATCCACATCGCAAAGAGCGCGAACCAAGAGAAAAACTGCACTATCGCTAACTGATGCATTGCCTTAGGCATATGGAATAAATCATCGACCACATTAAAGACAATGCCCAGTTGCGAACGCTGTGAGGGCGTTGATTTACCTAAGCGAAGGGCGCAGTAAAGTTGCAATGGGCCAAAGGCAAAAATCCCTAAGGTTAAAATATACAGCTGCTTATCTAAATCCTGTGTCCACACCGCAAGCGTCAGCAGTGCGCCTACAGCCATCCAAACGATAGCGGCAAATTGATAATTCTGATGGGTGCGAGTGCGATACTGTTGCTCATCTGCGCCTGCGTCAGCATTGCCATGGAAGGCGGCAAGTTCATCGGGGGAATATTCTTTGGTGGAGATCACTGTCCAGGCAACGCTGAGAAACAGCACGGCGCCGCCAAAATAGAAGGCATAACGCACCGAATCGGCAATTTCGCCCGCGGGCGCGGTATTGGCGACAGCAAAGAAGTTACTGAGAATATAGGGTAGGGCCGAGGCCACAACTGCACCGATGCCAATAAAAAAGCTTTGCATGGCATAACCTTGGGTGCGCTGCTTGGGAGGCAAATTATCCCCCACAAAGGCACGGAAGGGTTCCATGGCAATATTGATTGAGGCGTCCATAATCCACAGCATGCCTGCGGCAATCCATAATGTAGGGGAATGCGGCATCACAAATATCGCAAGAGTCGTACAAATAGCGCCGATTAAAAAATACGGCCGACGGCGACCTAAGCGCCCCCAAGTATTATCGCTCAGATAACCAATAATAGGTTGAACCAGCAGACCCGTTAACGGTGCGGCAATCCACAGGATGGGAATGTCATCGATAGAGGCGCCAAGGGTTTGGAAAATGCGGCTGACGTTGGCATTTTGCAGGGCAAAACCGAATTGGATCCCCAAAAAACCAAAGCACATATTAAAAATTTGCCAGAAATTCAGCTCGGGTTGTAGCTTATGTACGGCGCGATGCACCACCTTGGGTGAGACACTTTCTAATGGGGTAATCGTTTGTTGATCCGTGGACATGCAACTTCCCTTCAGTAGCGGACAGCAGTGCTGCCTTGAGTCATTTATCGTTATAATTTGAAAGCTTAATCAATAGCTTTGGCTCAGTTTACGCATTATTGTGCCAGTTCGGTTTGGTCGCTATAAAGGTGTGTTTTGATGCTAAAAAATAGCGAATATACCTCTCCCTCAGAAGCATATTCGCCAATAAATTCATTTTCATACTCTATGATGCAAATGCTCAGAAGCAGAAAAGAACCTAAGCCTGACAGCTATCCTCAAAGGCTGCTACCAGAAACGACCTCACAGTGTTCAACCCCACAAGCAGAGGGTGGAACTAGCGAATTTATAGTAGCCGCAGCGTCGATTGACGCACAACCGCTTACATACGTATTCATCATCCATTGATAACTCAAGTTAAACAGCCGTGTAACCTAATGGCAGCCTATTTTACACTCCTATGGGGTTGTGTGGGTATCCAGTCAGTGGCTAAAGTGTCAGCAGCAGTGAGCAATAGACGCATTATGCGATTGATACTGCAAAAATAATGGAACAGTATGTCAGCAGATGCTCTCATGTAATCATGGTTAGCACCTGTCAAAATCGATTATTTTTTGAATAAAGGATATCTATGTTTGTTATCACCTTAACCTACAAAAAGCCGCTGGCAGATGTTGAGTTACATTTAGCTGCTCATATTGATTATCTTGAGGCGTATTACGCCAAGGGCGTTTTTATCGCCTCGGGCCGTAAGGTGCCACGCACGGGCGGTGTGATCTTCGCTAAGGCGGAGTCGCGTGCAGTACTCGAGGCTATTTTGCAGCAAGATCCTTTCTATACCGAAGACGTGGCTGAATTTGATGTGGTGGAATTTGTACCAACCAAAGCCGCCGCAGGATTCGAGCAACTCATTGAGACACTTTAGTGATTTTTGCAAATTGTAAAATACAGATATTTATACCAATGATATTTGCTATAAATGCAACAATTACGGGTGTGGCGCGAGAAATAAAATGAAAACACGGTCCGATGATTTAGAAATACTGCTTGCTGTCGTCGACAGTGGTGGTTTTTCGGCGGCAGCTGAACTGTTAGATATTCAAGTTGCCCGCGTGTCTCGGGCGGTGAGCAAGGTTGAAAGCCAAGTTGGCGTTTCTATTTTAAATCGCACGACTCGCCGGATCGAATTAACCGAGGAAGGTCGCCAGTTTGTTGAAGCCATCCGAATTGGCTTATTACAGATCCAGCAAGCTGAAGAGGATATCATTACTCGTGGAGAGCTACCGAGAGGCCGTTTACGTGTCGATGCCGCAAGTCCCTTTGTGTTTCATCAATTAGTGCCGCTTATCCAGCCATTTAAGCAAACCTATCCCGATATTGAATTGGAACTCACCTCCAACGAAGGTTTTGTTGATTTGCTTGAAAAGAAAACCGATCTCGCGATCCGCATTGGCAACTTAACGGATTCGACTTTGCATGCTAGGCCACTTGGTAAAAGCTTGCTGTACATTGTAGCCTCACCAGATTACCTATCAAGGCGCGGTTTTCCCAATAAAAGCAGCGATCTTATTCACCACGATTTGCTGGGATTTTCTACCCCAAAAGCCCTCAATGATTGGCCACTGAACGGATTTACTCGATTTACACCTACATTAACCTCGAGTAACGGTGAAACGTTAAGGCAGCTTGCATTAACGGGTAATGGCATTGCCTGCTTATCGGGATTTATGGTGAAAAAGGATATCGCTGAGGGGCGTTTAATCCCCTTATTGGAGAGTGAAAAAATCACCAATACCGGCCGAGAGCAGATCAATGCGGTGTACTATAAATCTTCTACCGTCGCGAAACGTATCTCGGCCTTTATTGATTTTATTCAGCCTAAGCTAATCCTGTAAGCAGTAGGGCAACACTTGTCGTATTGACGTATCAGTAAACACTTTTGCAGTTACAACAAAAATCATTTGTCTTTATTGCGCTCAATGTCTCTTGTTGAGTTTGCTAGTATGTTTGCAACGAAATGAGAGGGTTATATTATGACGCAATCACTGTTTCAACCGATCACCTTGGGTGCATTAACACTCAAAAACCGCATCGTTATGCCGCCAATGACTCGTTCAAGAGCCAGTCAGCCAGGCGATGTAGCCAATCATATGATGGCAACCTATTATGCTCAGCGTGCGAGTGCGGGGCTCATTGTCTCTGAAGGCACACAGATTTCTCCAACTGCAAAAGGGTATGCTTGGACTCCTGGTATTTATACTCCCGAACAGATCGCGGGCTGGCGTATCGTCACTGAGGCAGTTCATGCCAAGAACGGAGTGATTTTTGCTCAGTTATGGCATGTAGGCCGAGTCACCCATCCTGACAATATTGGTGGGCAACAACCGATTTCTTCATCCGCATTAAAAGCGGAAAACGTAAAAGTGTTTGTCGATAACGGCACTGATGAACCTGGTTTTGTTGATGTCGTTGCGCCTCGGGCAATGACGAAGGCTGATATTGCGCAAGTGATCGCTGATTATCGTCAAGCAGCGCTCAATGCTATGGCGGCTGGCTTTGATGGCATTGAACTCCACGCCGCTAATGGCTATTTGATCAACCAATTTATTGATTCCGAAGCCAACAACCGTAGTGATGAGTACGGCGGTAGCCTTGAAAATCGCCTACGTTTTTTAGACGAAGTGGTTACGGCATTGGTCGATGCTATTGGTGCTGAGCGAGTGGGTGTGCGTTTAGCGCCCCTTACGACCCTCAATGGTACTGTGGATGCGGACCCGATTTTGACCTATACCGCTGCCGCTGCGTTACTTAACAAACATCGAATTGTTTATCTACATATTGCCGAGGTGGATTGGGATGATGCACCTGATACGCCACGCTCATTCAAACAAGCATTGCGTGAGGCTTATCAGGGCGTGCTGATTTATGCCGGACGATACAACGCACACACAGCGGAACAAACTATTAACGATGGTTTGGCTGATATGATTGGTTTTGGACGACCTTTTATTGCCAATCCAGATTTACCCGAGCGGCTAAAACACGGCTATCCGTTGGCTGAGCATGACCCAACAACGCTGTTTGGTGGTGGCGAAAAAGGGTTAACTGACTATCCAACTTATCAAGCCTAGGGGAAAGTATGTTCAAGGCATTCAAAGGTCATGTGTTAGAGACTAAAAACCGTATTGTGATGGCTCCAATGACTCGCTCACGTAGCACTCAGCCGGGGGATATTCCGAACGAGATGATGGCCACCTATTATCGCCAGCGAGCAAGCGCAGGATTGATTATTACCGAAGGCGCACCTGTGTCAGCGGTGGCGCGAGGGTATTCAATGACCCCTGGGATTTATACTCCAGCACAGATTGAGGGCTGGAAAAAAGTCACGGAAGCGGTGCACCAAGAAGGTGGGAAAATATTTATCCAACTCTGGCATGTTGGTCGTCGCAGCCATTCGAGTGTGTCTGGCGCTGAGCCTCTTGCGCCATCGGCAATAAAAATACCCGATCAGGTATTTGGTCCATTACCTGAAGGTGGCTTTGGCATGATTGAAACCCAGCAGCCAAAGGCGATGAGCGAACAAGATATCCAAGCGACTATCAGCGATTTTGTGCAAGCAGCACAAAATGCGATGTTAGCCGGTTTTGATGGGGTTGAAGTGCATGCAGCCCATGGCTATTTATTTGATACTTTTATGCGCTTAGAAAGCAATCAACGGCAAGATCGCTACGGTGGCAGCCAAGAAAATCGGTTGCGTTTTTTAGTCGACACCTTACAAGCCCTTACACAGACCATTGGATCTGGGAGAGTCGCTGTGCGGATATCTCCCCATATTGGTGAGGGATTTACCGGTGACAACCCTGACATCATCCAATTAACACTCACCTTGCTACAAAAGCTGCAACCGATGAATCTTGCCTATGTGCATTTTTCTGAAAACATCTCGCGCTATGTGGAAGTGTCTGACGCGTTTCGTCAGCAAGTGCGCAGTGTGTATCAACACCCGATAATGGTGGCGGGGAAATTAACCAAGCAATCTGCTCAGCGCTTACTTGACCAACACTACGCAGACTTTGTGGCCTTTGGCACGCCCTTTGTGACCAATCCGGATTTAGTCGCGCGCTTTGCCCATGACTGGCCATTAACCGAGTTTGATGCGGATGCAAGGCTTACCTTGTATGGCGGCGGTGAAGCTGGCTATATCGATTATCCCGTTTATCAGGCATCGTTTGCAGAGAGAAAGGCATAGTCTGAGCGGCATCGTTTTAGTGACATAGTCTAGTGGTGTAGTTTGCGGCTATTAGCTACTAGCTACTAATGGTGTAGGCGCTAAAGGAAGGGGTGAGCCAAAGGGGCTGCCTCACTTAGTGCCTTAAGCTAAAACGGCTCCGCTTGCATAGTCTGTGATTGGATACTGGGGGAATTTATCCGATATTTTGTCGCTGAGTTTGCTATCATGCCGTTTTCCCCTTGAAACCTTACGCAGGTTTCCGCTGTATGAGTCCCGCTTTTTATGTCTATTCAAACGCTGTTATCGACGGCTTTAGCTAAACGCCATGATTTTTTACTACAAGCAGAACAAGATCATACCGATTGTTTTCGGGTGTTCCATGGCACGGTCGAAGGTGTCAGTGGCTTGAATGTCGATCGCTACGGCGATAATTGGTTAGTGCAGAGTTTTCACCACACCTTAACCGCTGAGGAATTGGCTGAGGTAGTGGACGTGCTCACCCAAGAAGTGGCCCTGCCTGTTGTGTATAATGACCGCTCCGCTGGCCATTCGCGGGTGCTCAATGCGCTAAGCCCTGAACTGGATGATATTGCCAGTGCCGAGTTGGTGATGCAGGAAAATGGGATTAAATTCACCACTAAGCTACGCCACGAAGGACAAGATCCGCTGCTATTTCTTGATATGCGTATTGGTCGCGAATATGTGCGGGCACACAGTCAAGATAAAACCGTGCTGAATTTGTTTTCTTACACCTGTGGTATCGGCACTGCTGCGGCTATGGGCGGCGCAGAACGGGTTGTGAATGTCGACTTTTCCTCCTTTGCACTCGCCGCTGGGCGAACTAATGCCGAATTAAACCAAGTGTCAGAGGTATGTGAGTTTGTGCAGAGTGATGCGTTTCCGGCCTTGCGCCAATTAGCTGGTTTAAGTGTGGGAGGGCGCCGCAACCAAAAATTACCCAGTTACCCCAAATTGCCGCAAACCCAATTTGATCTGGTATTTCTTGATCCGCCTCGTTATGCCAAGAGTGCCTTCGGGATTGTCGATTTAGTTAATGATTACCAAGGGTTATTTAAACCCGCATTATTATCAACCAAGGCTGGTGGCACCATTGTGTGTTGCAATAATGTCGCCAAAGTAGATCGTCAAGATTGGTTTGATAGTCTAGTTCGCTGCGTTGAAAAACAAGGCCGAGGTGTGATTGATCACACTTGGCTCGATCCCCATGAGGATTTTCCGTCGTTCGATGATAATCATCCCCTTAAAATTGTGGCGTTGACCTTAAATTAACCTGAGCTCGGGATAAGTAGCGCCGCTGAATAGGCATCTTTTCGGGCCTCTCTGCGTTGCTCTGTCTCACCATAGCTCGCTATGGCATACGACAGAGCGCCTTGATATGCGCAAAAATCTGCGCATTCAGTCAGGAAAAAGATTTTTCTTTTCAAAATAATCATCTATAGCATTGATTTTGTTTGTTAAATTTAGACTTTTTCGACACCCGTTATCCCGAGTTCAGGTTAAATTAATCGCATTGCAAACCTAATAGGGCGACCATATTGGTCGCCCTATTAATTTAAAGAGCCTTAAAGCGGATCGCTGTGCCACCACTGCTGGCGAGGGTTAAGGTTAGGCTGTCTTTGGCGCTGACCTCTTTAGTTTCAATCACATAATCATAGGGATTGGTTTTCCAATCGGCTTTTGCACCATCGCGGTAGATCTGGGCTTGATAGCGTTTGTTTGGATCGAGGAAACCCAGTTTAACCTTGATCTGACGGGCATTTTCATCGGTCAGCGCCCCCAAGTACCAATCTTGTTGATCTTTGGCTTGGCGGGCAAACACCACATAATCACCCACTTCGCCAGCCAGTGCGATACTTTGATACCAGTCTGTTGGTACATCGCGGATAAACTGGAAGGCATCTAGATGTTTTTGATAATTGCGTGGCAAGTCGGCGGCCATTTGGATTGGGCTGTAGAGCACCACATACAGGGCGAGTTGCTTCATTAAGGTGGTTTGCACACGATTTTCGGCATCTAACCCCTTAGGCGCCAAATCAAAAATTCCCGGGGTAAAGTCCATTGGTCCAGCCAGCATGCGGGTAAAGGGCAACATGGCGGTATGTTCTGGGCTATTTGGTGGGCTGCCCCAAGCATTGTACTCTTGGCCGCGGGCACCTTCGCGGGAGATCCAGTTAGGATAAGTGCGGCGCAGCCCAGTATCTTTAATCGGCTCGTGGGTATTAATGCTGATATGGTGCTTGGCTGCTTCGGTAACGCTGTGAAGATATTCGCCCACCATAAACTGACCGTCGTGCCATTCGTGACGGGTGATGCCATTTTCATCGATGCGTTTGATTTGTCCACCGTCAGCGACATAACCGGTTTTGACTTGGGTCACGCCATGTTTTTCATACAGGGCGAAGGCATCATTCATTTGCTTGCGGTAGTGGGTGACTGAGCCTGCGGTCTCGTGGTGACCAATCAGGCGCACGCCTTTTTTCGCGCCGTAGGCGGTAATGGCGGGTAAATCGAAATCATCATAGGCCTTAGTAAAACTGAATTGATCGCCATTATGGAACCAATCGCCATCCCAACCTTGGTTCCAGCCTTCGACCAAGACGCCATCAAACTGATATTTGGCGGCGAAATCCATATAGCGCTCTGTTTCGCTGGTGGTTGCGCCGTGCGTTGGGCCCGAGCCCCAAGTGTTTTCATTGAGGTGCATCCCCCACCAAATGCCGACATATTTACCCGGTTTAACCCAAGAGACATCCCCCAGTTTATTGGGCCCATTCAGGTTGAGGATAAGGTGAGAATTAAGCAGACCCGTGGCCTTGTCGGCGATTTGAATCGTGCGCCATGGGGTATAAAAGCCCGCTTGGGTTTTAACGCGAGTGCCATCTGACCAAGGGGTTAGATCGGCCTTGAGCTTGCCATCGCGCTGTTGATCGAGTGTCATTGAGGCAAAATCAACTAACGCCGCCTCGTGAATACTCAAATGGGTGCCATCGACCAGTTTAAAGGTAAAAGGAGTGTGGGCTCGGTCGACCTGATTGAGCGCGCTGGTGCGATACAGATATTCGTAGCGGTTCCATCCCCGAGAAGGGATCCACCAGGCGGTGGCCTTATCACTCTGGCCAATATTAAATTCGGTGAGTTCATCGGTAATGGCAAGCGGCGTATTGGCTGGCAGGGCATTTTGTGCGGCTAAGTGATAACGAAAGCCGATGCCATCGTCAAAGGCTTTAAACTCGAGGTTTAAGTCGATTTTACCGTCGGTTAATACCACGCTCAGTTGATTGTGTTGATCCTTAATCCACTCTTGCTCACCCCAAGGTTGCTGCCATTTGTCATCGGCGCTGGCGGTGTGGCTCGATTTAATGCGAAGACCTTGGCCTAATTCCCCCAGTGAGGTAAAGACTAACCCTAAGCGGCTCGGTTCGATAATTGATTTGCCATGAAAATGGATTTGGTATTCGGGGCGGCCCGTATCATCACTCAGACTCAAGACGATTTGTTTATCGGGGGAGCTCAGGTTGAGAGTTTGCGCCGTGGAACCTGTACTCAACAGGCCGCCAATGCTGAGTGCTAGCAAGCTGGGCGTGAATAAATTGTGTCGATTTCGCGTTGGCGAGTTGATGTGGCGTGCGTGGGTAAGAGGATTGCTGAACATTCCCTGATCCTTGTTTTTATAGTGAATATGGGTCAATGCATACTAGTGGTGATGGCTTTTTGCTCGCAATGGGTTGCATACGTATTCACCGATGCGGCCTAGAGGCTGGCAGCCTGATAGTCAAACCTAAAGAGATGGGTTTTAACCGCTGACTCGGGTAGAATGCGCGGCTTTATGGCGCTCAAGCATGTATGGGCGCGATTTTTGAGGCGTCAGCGGTGAAAATCAGTCAGCGATTACAGCAGATCAATCAGATGGTAGAGCAAGGATACGATCATATTTGGGACTGCTGCTGCGATCATGGTTTACTCGGCATGCTGTTACTGCAAAGAAATGCTGCGCCTAAAGTGCATTTTGTCGATTGTGTGGCCCCCTTGATGCAGCAACTCAGCCTTGAGTTAGCTCGGTTTTTCCCCCAGCAGCCTATCTCAAACGCTCAAAACGAAAAAGAGCAAACCACCCATGCCCAGAGTGAATGGCAAGTGCATTGTCTGGATGTGGCGGCGTTGCCACTGGCGCATTACGGCAAGCAAGCCAAGCACTTAGTGATTATTGCGGGTGTGGGGGGCGAGTTATTGGTTGAACTGGTGCGCAGCATAGTGTCGTGTTATGGCCAGTATCACAGCGACAATCACAACCATTCTTATCATTCCAGCCCGCTCGAGTTTATTTTGTGTCCCGTGCATCATAATTATCATGTGCGCAGCTCACTTGCAGAGTTGGGATTATCCCTTAAGCAGGAATATTTACTCGAAGAAAATCAGCGCTTCTATGAGATATTGCATTTAACCCATTCGAGTACAGCTTCGAAGCGCAATGACGTGGCACCCTTAAGTTCGACTGGCTCAATTATGTGGCAAGGGTTAGATGCGGATAAAACCAGCCAGGCTAAGCGTTATCTTGTGCAGACAATCAGCCATTACCAACGTATCCCCGAGAGCCGCTTGCCAAATAAGGCGCAAATAGTTGCGGCCTATCAGCAAATCTTGCGGCAACTAAGCAACTGAATTAACCCGTTTCAAGTGTACGTATTGTTGTGCGTGTTGCTTGAAAACGGTTTTGCTCTATAAATCCATAAAGTTGGTTTATGCTAATAGGCCGTTAATCTTGAGTTTTTCTATGCGTTTATTGAAGTCCACCCGAGCCGCCAATATCAATTTGAAACAGGCAAGGATCTTTTATCGCCAAGCCGCCCGCGCCATTGTGCTGTCGGGGGAAGATATTTTGCTGCTCTATACCCAAAAATATCGAGATTACGGCTTGCCCGGCGGTGGTGTGGATAAGGGCGAGAGCATCGAGGTTGGGCTTATTCGTGAGTTACAGGAAGAAACCGGCGCCATTGCAGCTAACGTTATTGCACCCTTTGGCCGCTATGAAGAATATCGACCTTGGTTTCGCGAAGGCGCCAACATAGTACATATGGATTCCTATTGCTACCTGTGTGAAATCGATATGACTTTAGGTAACCGTGGCTTAGGTGAGCCAAAGCTTGAAGCCCATGAAGTGAAAAACGGTATGCGCCCTGAGTGGATCAATATCCATCAAGCCATTGCCCATAATGAAGAAATTCAGCGCACCTTCGCCAACAAAGGCCAATCTATCGACAGGGAAACCTTTTTGCTGAAACAGATAGTTGCAGAATTATTGTAGATAACGCTTGGCTGGCGACTTTATCACTTAGCCATAAAACTCAGTCTCAAAGCATTGATATAAAAAAGCCACCCAGAGAATGGCTTGTGTGACTCAGAGTGCGTGAGATGCTAGATCACTGTTAAATAAATACAGAAGAAATGACTCATCGCGCCAGCTAGCACAAACAGATGCCAAATCGCGTGATTGTACGGAATACGTTTGCCGACATAAAAGATCACTCCAAGGGTGTAAAACAACCCGCCCAATAGCAGTAGATTAAATCCAAGCGGTGACATTGCTGCTGTCAAATCGCCAATCACCGTCATACAAAGCCAACCCATCGCCAGATATAACACAAGACTGAGTTTTTTAAATCGGTGAATAAATAAGGTCTTAAATAAAATCCCACCAATAGCCAAAGACCAAATCGCCGTCAGGATAATGGTTGAAAGCTGTCCTTGCAGGCTGATTAACATCAGTGGGGTGTAGGTGCCCGCAATTAAGCAGTAGATAGCACAATGGTCGGCAATCTTGAGTTTATGTTTCCAGCCAACATGCGTTACGCTGTGGTACAGGGTTGAGCTTAAAAATAACAGGATAAGACTTACGCCATAAATAATAACGCCTGTAAGTTGAATATTGGTGAGATTATCTGCGCCCTTAAGTAGCATAAAGATTAAGCCCACTACACCTGCAATCACCCCTAGGCCATGGCTAATGCTATTGGCTATCTCTTCACTTAAGCTATACCCGCTGATATTTAAAGGTTTTTCATGACTCATTTGCGGCTCTATCAAACTCTGGCTTGGCATGCTGTTGATCCACTCGATGACGATAATGATTGAGTCTATCAGTAGATAAAAGGGAAAGCTACAATTGGCTTACACGTGTAAGCTGATTTGTTTTGCGTGTTCTTGCCATTGGCTATAACACTGATGAGTTCTGTTGTCCTTGTACAAGATTATGGTACTGGTTTACAACTGAATAATGTCACTGCTTTGGAACTTTGTTCGACTCACTTTCTCTAATTCTCCGTAAGATGTCATGGATTTGTTAAGTACTTTATTCATTAAGTACTAAGGGATTGATTTTGCCTGTTCGATCGAATATAGCCCCAGAAGATGATCTTAGTGTTGATGTGCTCGGCCGCGTTACAAACGATGAGACCGCACCATTTTCCGCTTTGCCTTTTTGTGCAACGTTTTTAAGTGCTACAGCCCAAGGCGCTACAGATTTGAACACTAAGCCTTTTAGCGCTTTAAGTGTTCATGTCGAGTCTTGTGATAACAATCTACACCTCAATTTAAGTAAAGCAGACCAAAGATCAATCGATAGCGCATTTAAAACATCTTCAAATCTAAGCGGGCTAGAGCGGCCACATTATTTCAATCTTAAGCTATTGCTTTGGGTCATGTTTGGCCATGGCTTACTGCTGTTTTTATTAATTTTTTTATGGCGAACCCAGTCGGAACACTTAGGGCTGCATTTTACTGAATCATCTGCTAACGCACGGACTACAACCAAAGCGTTAAAGGCATATTTTATTTATGCGCCGCCAACGCAAACTGCTCCAGCGGATTCTGCTCAAGATATCTCAGTGGAAGAGTTTATTAACACTAGCGAGCCGATAACCTCACCGCCTAATACCGTAAAGCCGGCAGCTGATATTGAGCAGTCAGCGAAAGTGTCACCAAAAGTCGCAGTAAAGCTGACGCCAAAACCCATGGAGCAGATAGCCAAACCTCCAGAAGTCAGCGCCCAAGAATCAAAAGTAACAGAATCAAAAGCATCAGTACCAAACACATCTGTGCCTAACACCTCAACGCCGAACACCTCAACTCAGGGCCAAACCCAGCAGAGTGCAAAAGAGGCTGTTAAACCGAAAAAGGCAGAAACCCAATCAAGCTCGGCTCATGCGGCAAGTACTGAGCAGTCTGCGGCCAGTGGGCAAAGCGGTGGGGCGGCGGGCAGTGTGGGATTGTTTACTCAGCGTTATTTTGAACGACAGCGTGAGCAAGCTTTAGATGATTTAGTGTTAGAGCAAGCAAATTATTACAGCAAACGGTCGAATATGTCTGAAATGAGCCCCGAGATGGAGGTACTGATTGTGCCCAATGCCGACGATTTTAGCGGCCCCACCAGTTTGGATTTAGAGCTGGATCCGAATCGTATCGTTCGTCAAGGTAATACCTGTTATCGGGTCGTCAAAGTAGGCACCCCAATTAATCCCTATGCCGAGAATTTAGGTTTTCCCTTCGATTGCAGTGGCAAGAAAATGAACCAAGAAATTGATGATGCCATTAAGGCGCAGCTCGATAAAATGATGGTAAAGCGGCCAAAAGGCTAAAAAATAACGATGATAAATTTTCACCCAAAATAATGATAATGATGAGTTTAAAAATTTTATAAAATTAAATGCTATAATATACAGTTAGTTATGTATTCTTTGTTTTTGATTGATAGTTAAGTTTTTATCCTTAAATTACGCTTGTTTGTTCGCTGCGCTTCTGCCTATACTTTTGCCCATCTTGTCGGAGTGCCTCTTGGCTGAGACCGTTTATTCGGGATCCGTTGAACCTGATCAGGTTAAAACCTGCGAAGGAAACAAGCATAATAACTTCCATTAAATCGTGTCAGCGGCAATCTTTTCGCCGTCTATTAACCCATCGATTTAGTCGTTATTGAGTCAGTAAATCCGTTTACGGTTTACAAGGCTCAGCTCTCAACACTCAAGTCTCCAGACAAGCAACCCCATTTTTATTTGTTAAAGTGAGATTGCTTATGTCCAGTTTAGAATCGTCCTCAGAATCGATTGCCGTGAACACTCAGGGGCAAAGGAACCGCCGTGCAGCGCGCGCCCAGGCACAAGCCTTTATCGATACGCTAAAACCATTACAACATCCTAATTCGCAAAAGTTGTATTTGCAGGGAAGCCGTGCGGATTTACGTGTGGGGATGCGGCAAATTTTTCAAACCGATACGCGCATTGGCGGCACTACGGCCGCGCCGATAGTCGAGAAAAATCCTCCCATTCCGGTGTACGACTGCGCTGGCCCGTATTCCGATCCCGCAGCCCAAATCAATGTGCGCCAAGGCCTAGCTAAACTCAGATTACCGTGGATTATTGAGCGCCAAGATACTGAAGTGCTTGATTGCGCGACCTCAGATTTTGCCCAGCAGCACTTGAAGGATGACGGACTCGATCATTTGCGTTTTGACGCAGTTTCAAGCGCGATTGTTCGCCCACGCCGCGCCTTACCGGGTAAACGTGTGAGTCAACTACACTATGCCCGCCAAGGGATTATTACCCCTGAAATGGAGTATGTGGCGATTCGTGAAAATATGGCACTTGCCGAGGTGCAGGACGAAATCTTAAACCGCCGCGGCCAAGGTGAATCTTTTGGCGCCGTAATAGGTAAACCGATAACCCCTGAATTTGTTCGTGACGAAATTGCCCGTGGTCGCGCCATTATTCCGTTAAATATCAATCACCCTGAAGCCGAACCTATGATTATTGGCCGTAATTTTTTGGTGAAAGTGAATGCCAATATCGGTAACTCGGCGGTTACGTCCTCCATCGAGGAGGAAGTGGAAAAGTTAGTCTGGTCAACCCGTTGGGGCGCGGACACAGTGATGGACTTGTCCACGGGACGGTATATCCATGAAACCCGCGAATGGATTATCCGTAACTCGCCGGTCCCCATAGGTACTGTCCCAATTTATCAAGCACTTGAGAAAGTGAATGGCGTGGCCGAAAACCTGACATGGGAAGTGTTTCGCGATACTTTGATTGAACAAGCGGAGCAGGGCGTTGATTACTTTACCATCCATGCAGGTGTGTTATTGCGCTATGTGCCGATGACCGCCAAGCGGGTCACTGGGATTGTGTCCCGCGGCGGCTCGATTATGGCCAAATGGTGTTTGAGCCATCATCAAGAAAACTTTCTCTATACCCATTTTCGTGAGATTTGCGAGCTGTGCGTTGCCTACGATGTGTCGCTGTCATTAGGCGACGGTATGCGACCAGGTTCGATTGCCGATGCCAATGATGAGGCGCAGTTTGCTGAGCTTGAAACCTTAGGTGAGCTAGTCAAAATTGCTTGGGAATACGATGTGCAGACCATTATCGAAGGGCCAGGGCATATTCCGATGCAGCTTATCAAGGAGAATATGGATAAGCAGCTTATTCACTGCGCCGAGGCGCCTTTTTATACCTTAGGGCCGCAAATTACCGATATTGCGCCGGGTTACGATCATTTCACCTCAGGGATTGGGGCGGCGATGATCGCATGGTATGGCTGCGCCATGCTCTGCTATGTGACGCCAAAAGAACACTTAGGTTTACCCAATAAGCAGGATGTCAAACAAGGGTTAATTGCCTACAAGATTGCTGCCCATGCGGCTGATATTGCTAAAGGCCACCCGGGCGCACAGATCCGCGACAATGCGTTATCTAAGGCGCGTTTTGAATTCCGCTGGGAAGATCAATATAACCTCGGGCTCGATCCTGACACCGCGCGAGCCTATCACGATGAATCCCTGCCACAGGAATCAGCCAAGGTAGCGCATTTTTGCTCTATGTGTGGCCCTAAGTTCTGCTCGATGAAGATCACCCAAGATGTGCGTGACTATGCGGCAAGCCTTGAAGCGGATGCAAAGGCACAAAGCTTTGCTGCTGAGACTGACGGAACACTTGCGCCATTAGGTTCAGTTCAGCAAGTGAAAACGGGAGATTCTAAATTAAGCCATATCGCTGTCAAAACCCAAGAAGAGTTAACCGCCGCCATGGCGCAAAAATCGGCTGAGTTTGCGGCCTCGGGCGCTAAGCTGTATCTGCCGCTGGACAATGACAATGCTGCCAATGAATTGGCCAAGCATAAGGACGGGGCAAAGCTGCAATCTAAAACGCAGGTTGCGAAGGTATGATGATGACCCCGACTAAGCATTTCAACCACTTGGTGCCTAAACCTATCGTCTGGACCATTGCGGGGTCGGACAGTGGTGGCGGCGCGGGGATCCAAGCCGACTTGGCCACCATCAAGGATTTGGGCGGCCATGGATGCAGCGTGATCACCACGTTAACGGCGCAAAGTTCAGTAGCGGTGGAGTTAGTTGAGCCTGTGAGTGAGGCAATGTTACTTACACAGCTTTCGACCCTGTTAGCCGATTTACCGCCTCAGGCGATTAAAATTGGCTTACTCGCAAATCAGCAGCAAGTGCACTTAGTTGCCGATTGGTTGGCTGGTTTTAAAACCCAATTTCCGCTCGTCCCCGTTATTCTCGACCCTGTAATGGTTGCCAGCTGTGGGGATGAGCTCGGCGATAAGAGCACTGCAAGTAAACCTCTGGATTTTACTCCTTTTAAGGGCTTGATTAGCCTGATAACGCCGAATGTGCAGGAGTTGGCAAGGCTTACTGTCGCCACTAACAAACAAGCGTCACCAATACACACAAAAGCAGAATTTGCCTCTGCGGCAATGCAACTCTCTGCGCAATTAGCGTGCAGCGTATTAGCCAAGGGCGGCGATATTGATTTTGCGGTTCAGGCAAGTGCTGGCATTAACACCAGTGATGTCTTAAGCGATCAAAAAAGCGATATCACAAGTCATCGCATCGCTACAGAGAATCAGCATTTTGCGGAAGATTTGTTGATTTGTCATCAGGTTACTGGCTGCTCACCGCTTGACGCGAATGGTGGTTTTTGGCTCAGTAGTGCGCGGATAAACACGCGCCATAACCACGGCAGTGGTTGTACTCTGTCTTCAGCCATCGCCTCAGTGTTAGCCTTTGGGTTTGTATTGCAGGATGCGGTTGTGGTAGCAAAAGCCTATGTCAATCAAGGCTTAACTTATGCAGTGGGGATTGGCCAAGGCCCCGGACCACTTGCGCGTACCGCATGGCCGCACAGCTTAACGGCGTATCCTTACGTCACTTCTTACCCTAAAAATAGCTTGAGTGAATCCAGTGATTTGCAATGCGGCGCGTTTAAGCGCCTTGATCCTGACTTAGGGATTTATCCAGTTGTCGATAACTTACTGTTACTCGGACAATTATTGGCGGGGGGCGTGAAGACGATACAGCTCAGGATAAAGTCTAATGCGCTAAAGTCTAATGTGTTGGCGTCGGACGAGCTTGAGGCACAAATCCAAACCGCGATTGCCTTAGGTAAGCATTATGATGCGCAGCTATTTATCAATGACCATTGGCAATTAGCGATAAAGCATGGCGCATTTGGGGTCCATCTTGGGCAAGAAGATCTGGCGGTGACGGATCTTAACGCCATTCATGCAGCGGGATTGGCTCTTGGCATTTCGAGCCACGGTTATTTCGAGTTGCTGCGTGCCCATCAACATGCGCCATCTTACATCGCCCTTGGGCATATTTTCCCGACGACGACCAAGCAAATGCCATCGGTGCCACAAGGGTTATTCAAGTTAGCGCATTATGTTGAACTGTTAAAAGCGCATTATCCCTTAGTGGCAATTGGCGGCATCGGGCCTTCGAATCTTGCCCAAGTCAAAGCGACTGGGGTGAGCAATATTGCTGTGGTGCGGGCGATTACCGAATCAAGCGATCCAATAATGGCCTTTGCCGAATTGACGCGAGCTTGGGAGTCAAGCCTATGAGCATCACACAAGAGCAGGCGCAATCCCTTGCCGATAAAGACTTTATTCGTTATTCGCGGCAAATATTTTTACCCGAGGTCGGCGAGGCTGGCCAGTTGCAGCTTAAACAGGCTCATGTGCTTATCGTCGGCTTAGGCGGCCTCGGGCAATTGGCGGCGCAATATTTGGCTTGTGCCGGAGTCGGGCGCTTAACGCTTGTCGATGGCGATAGGCTGGAATTATCCAATCTGCCAAGGCAGTTACTCTTTAGTGACGACGATATTGGTCATCACAAAGCCCTCATTGCTAAACAGAAATTAGCCGTGTTGGCGCACGGTTGTGAGATTGATGCCTTTGCCGAGCATTTGACTCTCGAGTCTGCGAACACTGTATTTTCTGGTCTGTTAACCCATGGTGAAGAGACGAGGTTAGTGCTTGATTGTACTGATAACCTTACTGCGCGCCATTGTATCAATCGGTTGTGTATTGAGCATGCCTTGCCTTTGGTGAGCGCCTCGATTGCTGCCTTTAACGGCCAATTGTTTGCGGTTGATCAGCGGCGATTTCCCGCAGGCGGCTGTTATCACTGTATCTTCCCCTCGAATACTCGCGCGCCACAAAACTGTAGCAGTCAAGGAGTGCTCGGCCCCAGTGTCGGCGTGATGGCATCGATGCAGGCGCTGCTAGCGATGCAATTGTTGCTCTTAGCCACGCCGCCAACTTCTACAACAAAACAAACGGGTAATCAGTCTTTCGAAGAGACAAGTCACCCAGTCACCTCCACGAGAGCGCTACTTGGCCGATTTTGGCGTTTCGATGCCAAGTTACTCCAATGGCATTCGGCCGCATTAACCCGTGATCCCGAGTGCAAGGTGTGCGGATTAAAGCCGAGTGCATTAATGAAATCAACCACAGCTGCTTCATTCAAATCTGTCCCTAATCGAGGTTTGTTATGATTTTAATTCATCTCAATAATGTGCCCCAAACACTTCAACAACCGCTCAGTTTACAAGCCTTGTTAGAAGCACAAAATATTAATCAACAATCAGTCGCATTAGTGCTAAATGAGGCCGTAGTGCCAAGGCATAGATGGTCATCTATCCTCTGCCACCATGAGGATAAGATTGATGTATTTGCCGTGGTCGCGGGAGGTTAAGATGTTAACGATTGCAGGTGTGGAATTTGAATCGCGATTATTTACGGGCACGGGAAAATTCAGCTCAAGTCAGCTGATGCTGGAGTCAATTAAGGCGTCTCAGTCGCAGTTGGTGACCGTTGCAGTGAAAAGAATTGATTTAAAAACTGGGGCCGATGATTTGCTCTCGCCACTTCGGCAAACGGGCGTGCGACTCTTGCCTAATACCTCGGGCGCGCGTAATGCTAAGGAAGCGATATTCGCCGCGGAATTAGCGCAGGAAATGCTGGGAACACAATGGGTTAAACTTGAAATTCATCCCGATCCCAAATACCTGATGCCCGATGCGGTCGAGACATTAGCCGCAGCCAAAATCCTCTGTGAACGTGGCTTTATTGTGATGCCCTATGTGCATGCCGATCCCGTGCTGTGCCGACGTTTAGAGGATGTCGGCTGCGCCGCTGTGATGCCACTGGCAAGCCCAATTGGCACCAATCAGGGGTTGGTGACTGAGCCTTTCATCAAGATGATTATCGAGCAAGCAAGGGTGCCGGTGGTGATTGATGCGGGAATTGGCGCGCCATCCCATGCAGCGCACGCGATGGAGTTAGGTGCCGATGCCGTGCTGGTTAATACCGCCATTGCCAGCAGCGCATCTCCGATTGAAATGGCGTTGTGCTTTAAGGATGCGGTAGATTGCGGTCGACGCGCCTTTGAAGCGGGGCTTGGCCGGGTGCAAACTCAGGCGGTGCATACCAGCCCACTAACCGGATTCCTACAGCAATGAGTTTTGTCGACCATTTTGCCCGCATTGAACGGGATAAGTTATTGCTGGCGTTGTATTCATGCACTGCTGCTGATGTTGAACGTGCCCTAGTTCAACCAGAAGGCAACTTACAGAGTCTGCTCGCTTTGCTGTCTCCTGCGGCCGAGCCCTATATCGAAGAGATGGCACAGCGCTCGGCAGCGCTCACTCGACAACGCTTTGGGGCCAATATCGGATTGTACTTACCACTGTACTTGTCCAATCTTTGCGCTAACGAATGTGATTACTGTGGTTTTAGCATGAGCAATAAGCTCAAGCGCAAAGTGCTCAATGAGCAGGAACTTGCTGCCGAAATGGCGATTATAAAATCCCGCGGCTTTGATTCTATCTTGCTAGTGTCGGGAGAGCATGAAACTAAGGCTGGAATGGATTACTTTCAGCGGGTTTTACCGTTGGTAAAACAGCAGTTTAGTTATGTGGCTATGGAGGTGCAGCCGCTTGAGGAGATTGATTATCGCCAGCTTGTTGAGCAAGGGCTGGATGCTGTGATGGTGTATCAAGAAACCTACCAAGCCGCGACTTATGCTAAACATCACACCCGAGGCAAAAAACAGGACTTCGCCTATCGGCTTGCCACGCCCGATCGCGTTGCCCGTGCGGGTATCGATAAGATAGGCCTCGGTGTGTTACTAGGATTAGATGACTGGCGGCTCGATGCCTTACTGATGGGCCACCATTTGGACTATTTAGAACGACATTACTGGCGTACTCGTTTTAGTATTTCTCTACCACGTTTGCGGCCTTGTACTGGTGGCATAACACCAAAAGTGCATTTAACCGATCTTGGACTGGTGCAAATGATCTGTGCCTTTAGACTTTTTAATCAACAACTTGATATCAGTTTATCGACCCGCGAGGCACCATCGCTTCGGGACAATTTACTGCCTCTTGGGATAACGCAAATGAGTGCGGGCAGTTCAACTCAGCCCGGAGGTTACCAAGCACCTGATAGTCAGCTCGATCAGTTTGAGATCAGCGATGAGCGAACTGTTGAGCAGGTCATCAGTCAAATGCGGCTCAAGGGATTTAACCCCGTCTTTAAGGATTGGGAATCGGCTTGGATAGCCTGTTAAAAAGGAGCTGAAAATGAGCAAAAAAGCTCTCCATAAGAGGGATAAATCTGTACATCAAGGTAGGTTTGGTCAATAATTAACCTAGTGTTCACCAGATGCAGGAATCCCTTTATGCAAATCCAATCTGCTTATGCTTCCGGTCTGCAAGGCTTGCAAACGGCTCAATCAGGCTTAACACAGGCTACGATTGATGTGGCTAAACCGAGTCCTTCGCAAAGCGCTGCACCCACAGAAACCGCTAAGGCGGTAGATGAAACCGATAAAACCTCAGCATTAGTTGCTGCCAATTCATCATTGCGACAAGGCGAAGCATCGACTGAGGTACTAGAGAGAGAATCTGAAACTATAGGTTCGATTATTAACATCAAGGTGTAACTATGTCGGTCATGGCGCTGTCATCACAGGTTGGCGCGCCATCCAATTCGTTTTTGAGTGCAGATAAGCCGATTGAGCCGCTAAAAGGAGCAAAACCTCAAAGTGGACTGGTTTATCAAGGTGACAATAGTCAGACGGTTGCTAACCATAGCGCTTCAACGGCTAGCCTGCATGCACCAAAATCCGAAGTGAGTGGGGCACTTGAACCGTCTTTAAGTAGCTTTACTGCTGCTTCCAACCAAACTTTGCCTTTCACTGGGACTCGGCCTGAGTTATTGGCAGGCACTAAATCGAGTTATGCGAGCCTTTCTTCTAGCGCGAATAATGTTGATGCGAGTGCGATACAGAAAGCTATTGTAGATTTAGGCGTAAACGCTTCTGCTCAATTACATTCAAACCCCTCTGCTCCAAAACTGATAGATTCGACTTCACAGTTTTCAACTAATAAAAGTTTTAGTTTACTCACAGGACCTCGTTCCATAGGTGGAATGAGAGGTGGGCAAATTGCTGCCTCTCAGACAGCCGTGTCAGTGTTGAGTGCTCCTGATATGGGGCTTTCAGCATTGAATGGTGCCGTTAATCCTCTGGTTTCTTTGGCGCCAAGCACAACCGCTTACTCAACTGAAAGCGATATCGGTAGTATTACTTCGTCAAATTCGGATTTCGCCAATATATTCCCGACTTCAGATCCCATCACAACGAGTGTTGCACCTTTGGGACAACAAAAGGCCACTAGTACAGCAATGAGTCCTTTTGCTACTGAGTTTTCTTCGGGGACCCGCGATTCGGTGGTGGCTAACGTTGGTGATAGAACCTCGCCTCAGGCAAACAGTTTGAGTGAGCAGTTTAGTCATATCTTTGGCCAACCTGCCGCGACCAAGGAACCAGTTGGGAGTGAATCGGTAGCAGGCGAACTTTCTCACATTCAGCAAAATCAAGCTGAACAAGTTCGTGATGAGCAAGCTAAGCAAGCAAGGGAAAAGGCTATACAAGAGCAGGAGCAAAAACAACAAGCATTAGCCGAAGCCTTTGCTAAAGCCGATAATAGCCAACAAGCTCAGCAGACACAGGTCGAACAAACTCGCCAGCAAGACTTAGCGAAAGAGCAAGTCAAACAGACACAAGAAAAGGCGATAGAGCAACAAAAAGCCCAAATTGATGAATTAAAAGCAAGGGACACAGAAGTCAAAGCTCACGAGCACGCTCATGCCAGCGTGGGTGGTCAATATGCCCAAAGCCCCAGTTTCAAGTATGAAAAAGGTGCTGATGGCCAACGCTATGCCACCGACGGTGAAGTACAAATCGATGTGTCGACAGTACCAGGCGATCCTCTGGCGACCATCAATAAAATGAAGCAAGTCTATGCGGCCGCGATGGCGCCAGTTGACCCATCTTCTGCCGATATTCGCGTGGCGGCGCAAGCACTGCAGAAAATGAATGAGGCCAAGGCTAAACTTGCTGAAGAACGTCAACAGCAGATTGTTGACCAGTCCACAACGGAAACCTTAGTAGGTGCCGAGGCGCAACTTGAAAACTTGCCACCGCTCAAAGAACGTCAAATTCAAGTCACGGGTAAGGTTGATGCCGATGGTAATATCACGGTCCCCCAAGACGAGCCATCGGCTCCTGTTACCGAAGTGATTGATAAGATTAAGCAAGCTATTGCGGCGCAGGTTGCATCGAGTGATACCTCTGATGCCGTAAATGCCATAGAGGTTGAAAATAGCGATACAATTGAACCTCCAACAGCAACCTTGGCCGTTGGTTCTGTGCAATCAAACCAAGCTGAAAATCCGCAGATTTCCTCACAGCGACTCGAATCATCCGCTCGCTTATTCAACAAGGGTGCATTGAATCTTAACCAAAGGGACAGCAATGCGGTTCGTTTCTATGATGCGGTAGCCGTAGCAGCGCTAGCCAGTAATCAAAACTCAACACTAGTGCACAATGAGTCGAGTGTTGATGCACATCGTGGGGAGATAGCAGAACCAATAGACGATTCTGCATTGGCGTCTAGCTCGACTGTTTATGGGGAGAATAGTCTTATTTCCAATGGATTAACACTTGACTCATCAAACCGCCAAGACACTCGCGGCCTGTTCAACCCTCAAACTTTAGCACTGCATCGTCCGCGTTTCTTAGATGTGAATGTCTAGGGCGTGTTGACGTTTCGAGATTAGATTTTGTTCGTTCTGGCAAGCACGTGCTCGCGAAACGAGGAATGATGTGTAGTTATTCTACTCAAATGACGAGCGGCTCTTATGACAGAAAGTAAGAGCAAGTGCTTGCTAGGCGAACCCTTCGGGCAGCATTTGGCTGGCTTTTCTGCCGCGTTATCGTCCGTTTATGTAGAATAACTACACAGCACGGACTTTGCCTTGCATAAAAGCCCGCCAAATTGCTGCAAAAATACCCCTAAAACGTCAACACGCCCTAGCCTCTAATTCTCGATATTCTCGCAAATATTAACCGAGTAGCGTTTGCCCATTAAGGCCTATCGCTTAATCGTGCTCTGTTTGCAAGTTTGTAGCTATAAATCAAATAACAGTGATTCTCGATTTGCCAAGCACTCATTTTGCCGTGCTAGAGGAAACAACCTTAGCGTTATCAATCGGTAGTGCTCACACCATGGTGCTTTAGGATATAAGAGGCCAGCAGTTTCGAGGCGGGGCCTTGGTGATCGCGGTTGGGTATCACAAGGCTAAGCATTATCCGTCGTTTCTGGCTGCCTTGCAGGTGTAAACGCACCAGTTTACTCGCGGCTAATTCTTCTTGGATAAGGAAGGATGGGATCCAACAAAAACCAATTCCCTGGTTTAAAATAACTTTCGCCTCATGGAAGTTAGATACTGTCCAGCGCTGCTCGGCTTTGAGCCAGCCGATATCAATGTTAGATTGCACGCCCGTGTCTTTGATCACTAATTGCAGATGCTGTGCCAACAGTTTGTCGTCATCTAAAGTGCCAATGTCGGCTAAGGGATGGCTCGGGTGGCAAACCAGATGCAGCTCTTGTTCACATAGAGGCTCGGATAAATAGCCTTTGGGTGGGATGCCTGCACAAATGGCGATATCGACTTTATTCTGCAAGATCAGCTCCTGCGTCCCAGTGATCACTGAATCAAGCATAATAATGCGAGTACCACGGCTATGGGGCAGAAAGTCACTTAGCGCACATACAAGGCTTTCCATCGGATAGACAATTTCACGGGCAATGGTCAGCGTTGGCTCCCAACCTTGCTCTAGGTTGCTAGCAAGTTGTTCTAATTCATTCACAGATTGAGTGACATGGCGTGAACGTCGCAGTAACACTTCGCCCTGTGGTGTTAGGTAAGCTTTGCGGCCTCGAACTTCGAGTAGCTCAATTCCCAATTGATGTTGCAACTTGGCGACAGCATGGTTGAGAGACGATTGGCTCTTGTTGAGTTTTTCTGCCGCCTGCGCATAGCCGCCATAATCGACGACGGCCTGTAAAATACGCCATTGCTCAAGGGTGGATTTAGCGCGAGTCATGGAGATCCTAATGTCTAACGACAGTTTTCTAAAAAAACGATAGGTTTAGCCCTATAGTGGCGAGTCATGATCGTTTATTCAATAGTATCGGTGATTTAATTGGGAGACGATAATCGCGGCGATGTGCAGCGGTATGATTATTACTGACGGTAAGATTACGCGTGGATATTGTTTGCTGGTGTGTGCAAATCACCGTTCCCATTGTGTTAAGCCGCTAAAAAGCACAATTGCTTGCGTTAGCGTGCGATCCTAAGACAACGATAATCCTCTGGATAAGCGATGCCGCATCAACGGGATCGCCAATAGTAGCGTGTAGTTGCTCACTTAAGGTGAGTGCAGCCTCATTGACTACCAACAGATTAAAAAGCCCAAGTTTATCTTGGCAGTCTTGTGTGGATAAATAGACAAATTTAGCTAATTGCGTTTGCCACAGGGATTGATAATAGCGTGGGCCTTCATTAGCGATTGCATTGAAACTATATGCATAGTCAATTGGTTGTTCCCAATTTGCGCCAAAACTCTTACTGAACTCTGCTTGTAGATCGGGATAGCTTTTCTGTTTTAAAGACTGATAAAAATTAAGCGCCACTTTAGCGCGAAACACATTAAGTTGTTTGGTATAGGCCTTGGCGAGTATCTCCCTTGGCGCTATATGTTGAATATCATATTTTGGAAAGAGTGTTTCGTGTAATACATTGGCTAGCCAAAGGCTTGGTAACTGATTTGAATCGAGACTCGGGCCTAAGGTATTGTTTAGATAAAAATGGCTTCCCCGTGCAAGTGCTACAACAGCTTGGGCTAACGCATTGCAAAAACGTTCAATATCTTTGTCACTGTTGAGTGTGGGATTAAGCTCGAGTGCCTGTTGACCAAACTGTTGGCCAATTACACTTTGTCTGAGGGTATGTTGACTGGCACTGGCATGCCGACTATTTACGTCAAGATACACTTCACCAAGCAAACGATGTTGGTGGTAAACCCGGATGATTTGTTGCTGCCGTTGAGCCGCGGTTGATGCAATATGCCCATCTATCACTTCAAAACTCAATCCATACTCACCGAGAATAGCAAAAGCATTATCGAGCACTTCGCCAGTGTGTAAGGAAATCTGTTTGGCACTACTTAGCTGCGATAATTTACGGCCGACATCCCAAGGTGCGACTCCAATTGATTCAGTTTGGCTGTCGAGAAACTGTTTTACTAACGCAGGAGAATTGAGTTGCTGTTCAGCCAAGCTGTAACTGGCAAAATCGATAAAGTTTGCGTCATTTGCCATTTGTTGACGCAATTCTGCAATACGATGCAATGCGAGTTGGTTATGCTCGCGGGCACGACCTTGATAGGCCTGCCACAGAATTTGCCGACAGTGGCGATCGGGTTGTTTTAAGAGATAACCGACAATCGTGCCGGAAAACGTTGTATTTGATGTTTCTGTGGCGTTGTCGGCTGCATCAACGGCGACATTTTCTGTGTTGGCAGTAGTAACCTCAGTTGGCAGTTGGCATTGGGTTGCTTGAACCGCTAAATGAAATTGTTGACTGCCTAATCCTTGTCGAATAGTGGCTTGTGCTGTGTGCAGTTTGGCCTTATCAAGGGGGGATTGATGCTGACGTAGTAATGCGACTAATTGTTCACCGAATAAGAGTTGATCTTGGGTGAGATGCTCATCATTGCTATGTTTATCAGCCGCATCAGTGAGCTCATCGACAAGTTGGTTGAATGCAGCTTGGCTCAGCAGGTCGTTTAGGATATCGGCAAGGCGCAACTGACATTGCAGTAGTCCTTGGCGTTCTTCGCCCGAGAGAGATAAACCTCGATAGTAGTTGAGTCTATCATTAATGTTATTAAGCCCTATGGTGTGTTGCTCTAATACCAAGGCTTTATCTGAGAGCATTAAAGTGGGCAAATTATGTGTATTGGCATAGCGGCTAAAGGCGCTAGTCAAGTCAATATTAGGATGACGTAAACACTGTTCCACCAGCAGAGGTACAGGGCTTGGTGCAGCAGAGGCTGCACCAATAGAGGATAATAAACACCAGCCAAACAGGCTAGCCGTAAACAATGTTTTTGGCATAGGCAACGGGGCTGTGACCCTCATGGTATGGGATGACATGGCTTTAACATGCCTAAGTGTATCATGCTCTAGTTCAAATCTTGATTCGGTTGATTTTTCACAGCAATAATCGTTGCGCGTTTTGGCGCAGGGTAACCCTCGATAGTTTTAGTGATATCGTTAGGATCAAGATATTCAACCAGTGATTCATTTGGCATCCAATCGGTTCGGCGCTGCTCGGCAAGGGCGGTAATATCGGTATCGACACAACGTATGTCGGTGAAATCACATTTTTTAAGCCAGAGCATCAGTGCCGCAACGGATGGAATAAACCAAACGTTATTCATTTTGCCATACCTATCTTGCGGGACGAGTACGGCGTTTTCATCACCATCAATCACTAACGTCTCTAATACTAATTCTCCCCCCATACGTAACTGATCGCGTAATTGCAACAAGTGATCAATGGGTGAGCGTCTGTGATACAAGACGCCCATGGAGAATACTGTATCGAAGGCATCCAATGGCGGAAGTTCTTCAATACCAAGTGGCAACAGGTGCACAGGGTGATTCTCACCACTCAAGCGTTTAACCGCTTCAAATTGGCATAAAAACAGCGGGGAAGGGTCGATACCCACGACACGCTTAGCGCCGGCCCCTAACATACGCCACATGTGATAGCCGCTACCGCAACCTACATCGAGTACTGTACGGTTTTGCAGGGGCGAAATATGCGGTTTAACCCGATCCCATTTCCAATCGCTGCGCCATTCGGTGTCGATATGAATGCCGTGAATATGGAATGGACCTTTACGCCAAGGCATAAAGAGCCGCAGTAAATTCTCGAGTTTTTCCTTTTCGCCTGGCGTGAGCTGCTCACCCGTGCCTATCGTGACACTATCAACAAAATCGACTTTATCTGGGCTTGGATAGTGCAGTTTATTAAGCACTTTTTCCCATTTCGGGAGGTTGCCGTGTTTGTGTTCTCTTTGCCATTTACCGAGGATTGCTGGCAAGGTTTCAAGCCAATGTTGTAAATTTGAGTCGGCGATTTGTTGATAAAAGGAGCTAAAATTAATCACTTGATGGCCACCATAGAAGCAAAGTTAAAACATTGGAACCATGTACTAAAGTGACTAAACCCTTGGCGAGTTAAGCGCTGTTGATGCGTACTTAAGGTATCTGGTTTCATGACATTTTCCAGCGCACTACGTTTTTGACTGATTTCGAGCTCGCTATAGCCATTGGCTCGTTTAAAGTCGAGATGCAGTTCTTCAAGTACACTTTGAATTGGCGCATCATCAAAGCGGATTTTTTCCGAGAGTACTAAGATCCCTCCTGGATTTAAGCCTTGATAAATCTTGGCAATAAGTGACTCTCTGTCCTCGGGAGGTAAAAATTGTAGCGTAAAGTTGAGCACCACTAAGGAGGCGTTTTCGATGTGAATATCGCGAATATCACCGCAGATCAGCTCAACCTCAGTATCACTGACATAGGCATTGAGGTTTTCTTGGCAGCGCGTCACCATAGACTCACTATTGTCTACGGCAACAATTCGGCAGTCACGGCCTTGGATCTGGCGGCGAATGCTCAATGTTGCAGCACCTAAAGAGCATCCTAAGTCGTAAATCTGAGTATTAGGTTTAACAAAACGATCCGCAAAATCGCCGATAGTATTGATAATTTGGGTGTAACCAGGCACTGAGCGGCGGATCATGTCACTAAAGACACCCGCAACACGGCTATCAAACTGGAAATCGCTAATGTGCTCGCTCGCTTGAGCGTAGATAGTATCTTGGGAAGCGTTCATTTGGGAATGTCTCGAAAATTCAACCCCGCATTTTAACGAATCCCGTTGACTAGCAGCAAGTCTCGGGCTAGTAATTTGCCAGAAATTTCTGTCTAATATGCGATAAATAACAAAGTATTTACATTGTACATCAGGTACTAGGGACCCCAGTTGAAGTTAGTGTTCCAGCTTATTGTGATCCTGTGTTGTGTTTTTTCGAACAACACAGTTAATGCCAGTCAAGGAGCGACTGATTCGCTTATCGTGGTGATGGGGGAAGACAGCTTTCCCTATCAATTTGTGGATAACGAGGGCGAAGCCACGGGGTTATTAGTCGATCTTTGGAAGGAGTGGGGTAAACGTACCGATACCTCACTCGTTTTTGTTGCGCGACACTGGAATGAATCTCTCGCACAGTTACAACAGGGAAACGCCCAAGTGCATATTGGCATGGGTAAAACCCCGGAGCGTGAACAACTATTTGATTTTGCCGATCCGATTGCTGATGTTCGCACCTATTTGTATTTACATAAATCCTTGCAGGGCAAAAAAAACATTAAAGAATTGGTGCCTTACCAGATTGGAATTGTGTCCGGTTCTTCCCATGAAGCGGAATTACGCCGTATCGAACCTGCGTTAGTATTTAAATATTATGAAAGCCGTGAAAAGCTACTTGCAGGTGTGGCGGCGGGTGACACAGTGGTGTTTGCTGGGCTCGACGGTTATCTTCGCGACCCTTCCTCTAACCAAACGATCGCAGCAAATTTTCCTCTCAATATTCGTATCCCCATTAAAGCGATGCAATTTGTGCCTGCGGTGATGAAGCACAATACCGCCTTACTGAATAAAATTAAGGCGGGCTTTAATGCTCTTGACCCTAAATTTATCCAACAAACTGAGCGTCGCTGGTTGGGTTACCACGGCCAAAAAGCGGGACTGATAGTCGCGATGCAACTGGGGGTTGAGCCTTTTGTTGATTTAGGTGTTGATGGTTTACCCCATGGTTTTTATGTGGATCTTTGGCGACTATGGTCGGCTAAAACGGGGATTGATGTCGATTTTATCTCAGGCGATATGAACGGCAGTGTTAACGATGTACGCCAAGGGTTAGCCGATGCCCATATTGGTTATCCCGAGAGTGATGACATGAAAACGGGGTTAACTCGCGCGTGGCACTTGTATACGGTAAAAAGTCGACTGTTTTTGTATCAACAGCAATTAACTGATTTACATCGCTTAAAAGGTAAACGTATTGGTGTTGTGCCAACGGCGCCATATTTAGTCCAGTTACGCAAAGCACTGCCGGATGCGTCATTGCGTTACTATGACAGTATGGATGCGATGGTCGCCGGTGCAAGAGCGGGAGAGATTGTTGGGTTTGTTGCAGCGGGAGCATGGACTACCCATTATCTTCTGCAAAACAAAGCATGGGCCGATTTTAATCAATACCCTGAGCTGGAATTTCCTACCGATATCTATGTATTAACTCGAAGCGATGATCCTGGACTGACTCAACGGATCAGCAATGGATTTCACAGTATTAGCATGCAGGAATTTGCTGATGTTGAACAAAAATGGATGCTTAACCCTAAAGACCGTATTTTTAATCAGGCAGGCTTACGCAGTATCCAACTCTCAAGCAGTGAACAAAACTATCTTTCACAATTGGGTGAACTCAAACTGGGTTATCTTAAGCAGTGGCCGCCCATGGAATTTAGCGATGAGCAAGGCCAATTCGCGGGCATTAATAGTGATATCGTAAATATGTTCGCCCAGCAATTGCATCTTAAGATCCAACCCGTTGCGTTTGATGATTGGCAGTCGCTTATTCGCGCATTGCGAACAGGAGAGATTGCACTGGCGGGCAGTATTGCTAAAACCGCTGAGCGGCAACAGCATGTAGTTTTTAGTGATGCCTATTGGCCATCGCCATGGGGGCTAGTATCGCAGCTTGAACAAGTCTCTGTTTTTAATTTGGCACAATTGGCAGGTCAGAGAGTGGCCGTGGTTGAAGGCTATCATCTTGTCGCTCAACTAATGATGCTACAACCTTCGCTGAAGCTCGTGTTGGTACCCGATACGCACTCAGGGCTTTTAGCGGTAAATGAAGGTAATGCCGATGTGTTTATTGATAAGGTGGTGACGCTAGCCTCTGAGTTAAAAACGGGCCAGTATCCTTTACTTAAAATGTCACTCTTAAGCGATTTAGCCGACCAACATAGTCATTTTGGCATAAACCCGCAATTTACCCCATTGGCACCATTAATCAACCGAGTATTAGCGCAGATCGATCAGCAAAAGCAGCAACAAATCTATTCCCATTGGGTGAATTTCGCGATTGCCACTGACGATGGGCAATACTTGCGTTGGATCCGCTATTTATTGCTTGGAGCGTTGAGTTTATCGGTGGTGATGATCGCGGTATTAGTGGTTAATCGTCGTCTAAATCGTGAGATAACTCGCCGTATTGCGGCGGAAAAACGTTTGCAATACGTTGCGAACCATGATGCATTAACCCAGTTACCTAATCGAGGCTTACTCGATGATCGATTATCGCAGGCACTATTAGCCCATCGTCGCGATCAGAGCCATTTTGCGCTGCTGTTTATTGATTTAGATGGATTCAAACAAATCAATGATCAGCATGGACATCCAATAGGTGATGCCTTGCTTCTACGGGTGGCGGGATTACTGACGCAAGCCGTTCGCCATTCTGATACTGTGGCTCGATTTGGCGGCGATGAGTTTGTTATCCTGCTAAATCGTGTGCAAGATCTCGATGCCGCGACCCAAGTTGCTGATAATATTCTGCACTCGCTTTCATCACCCTTCACTTTTGAAGGCGTAAAGGTAGAAATTGCTGTGAGTATCGGTGTGGTGATTTATCCCCGCGATGGTGATACGGCGATTGAATTATTAAAAAAAGCGGATCAATTAATGTATCAAGCCAAAACGGCGGGTGGGCGTTGCTACCGCGTGGCTTGATGTTTTTTTGTACGTTTATGCATAGATAGTGCGTTCGCCTCTAGTCAAGGGCGTAAAACTGTTTGATACTTCACCGCCTAAAAGTGAAGTACTTTGGTAATCGGCATTATTTGACTATAATGCCGCTTTTATCTCGTTTTGATTATTTCCAAAGCACCGGTTTCCGGATAAAGGATAGAGTTAGATGCGCAGTCATTATTGTGGAGACGTCAATAAGTCTCACGTTGGACAAGAAGTTACCTTGGTAGGTTGGGTTAATCGTAGCCGTGATTTGGGTGGCGTAGTCTTTTTAGATTTAAGAGACAGAGAAGGTCTGGTCCAAGTGGTTTACGATCCAGATTTACCTGAAGTGTTCAATGTGGCTAGCACACTGCGCGCTGAGTTTTGTGTGCAGGTAAAAGGCGTGGTTCGTGCACGTCCTGATAGCCAAGTTAACGCACAAATGAAAACTGGCGAAATTGAAGTGTTGGGTAAAGCACTAACTATTATCAACAGTTCTGAGCCTCTGCCGCTGAGCTTAGATAACTATCAAAACAACAGTGAAGAACAGCGTTTAAAATATCGTTATTTAGATTTACGTCGCCCAGAAATGGCACAGCGGTTAATGTTCCGCGCGAAAGTGACCAGTGCTGTGCGTCGTTTCCTCGACTCAAACGGTTTCTTAGATATTGAAACGCCGATCCTGACCAAGGCAACCCCAGAAGGTGCCCGTGACTATTTAGTGCCGAGCCGTACATATAAAGGTCAATTTTTCGCACTGCCACAATCACCACAGCTATTTAAACAGCTGCTGATGATGTCAGGCTTTGACCGTTACTATCAAATCGTAAAATGCTTCCGTGACGAAGATTTACGTGCTGATCGTCAGCCAGAATTTACTCAAATCGATATCGAAACGTCTTTCATGAGCTCAGAGCAAGTGATGGCGAAAACCGAAGAGATGATGCGTGGTCTGTTCCTTGAGATGCTGAATGTCGATTTAGGCGAATTCCCGCGCATGACCTACAACGAAGCCATGCGTCGTTTTGGTTCAGACAAGCCCGATTTACGTAACCCATTAGAGCTGGTGGACGTGGCTGACTTGCTCAAAGAAGTAGAGTTTGCAGTATTCTCAGGTCCAGCCAATGACGAAGAAGGCCGTGTTGCGGCGCTGCGTATTCCTGGCGGTGCAAGCCTGTCTCGTAAGCAAATCGATGATTACACTAAGTTCGTGGGTATCTACGGTGCTAAAGGTTTAGCGTGGATGAAGCTAAACGACCTGACTCAAGGGTTAGAAGGCATCCAATCGCCTGTGCTGAAGTTCTTGAACGAAGGCATTGTGAACGAAATAATCAGCCGCACTGGCGCACAAACTGGCGATATTATCCTGTTTGGTGCAGACCAAGCGACCGTGGTTGCCGAATCTATGGGCGCACTGCGTCTTAAAGCCGGTGAAGACTTTAATCTGCTTGAAGGTCAATGGCGTCCATTGTGGGTGGTTGACTTCCCAATGTTTGAGAAGATCAACGGCAGCTTCCACGCGGTTCACCATCCGTTTACTGCGCCACGCGGCGTGACACCACAAGAGCTGGAAGCCAATCCGGCTAACCGTGTGTCCGATGCCTACGACATGGTATTAAACGGCTGTGAATTAGGTGGTGGTTCGGTACGTATCCACAACCAAGAGATGCAGTCTGCGGTATTCCGCATTCTTGGCATTACCGACGAAGAAGCGAAAGAGAAATTCGGCTTCTTACTCGAAGCGCTACGCTACGGTACGCCACCACATGCTGGTCTGGCATTCGGTTTAGACCGCATCATCATGCTGATGACGGGCGCAAGCTCAATCCGTGATGTGATGGCATTCCCGAAAACCACCACAGCGGCGTGTCCGTTAACCAATGCGCCAGGTTTTGCTAATCCACAACAATTAGCTGAACTAGGTATTTCCGTGGTGAAAGCCGCGAAGACTGAAGACTAATCCTTAGTGATTATCGAGTACCGAGGCGCAAGCCTCGGTCTATTTTTATCCCGTCATTTCATTTCTTATCAATATCTGCGTTATCGACGTCACTGAACTTGCCGTCATTCACTGTGTAAAGGAACATTGAGTAAAGGCGCCTTATTCGAGGCACCGTCAAGGTTACCTTAGGCTATTGATAAGATGTGCAATGGCTACATGTAGAGGAGAACTCCCATGGCTGGTCATAGTAAGTGGGCCAATATTAAGCACCGCAAAGCAGCGCAAGATGCCAAGCGCGGTAAACTCTTTACCAAATTTATCCGTGAGTTAACGGTTTCAGCCCGCGAAGGCGGCTCAGATCCCGATTCAAATCCGCGTCTGCGAATCGCCATCGATAAGGCGCTCGGCGGCAACATGACCCGCGATACCATTGAGCGCGCGATTAAGCGCGGTGCTGGCGAGCTTGAAGGTCAGCAGCTCGAAACCATTATTTACGAAGGTTACGGCCCAGGCGGCACCGCGGTGATGGTGGAAACCATGACCGATAACCGTAACCGTACCGTCAGCGGCGTACGTAATGCCTTTAGCAAATCGGGCGGTAACTTAGGAACCGATGGTTCGGTTGCCTATTTGTTCACTAAACGCGGGGTGTTGTCCTATGCGCCGGGCACAGATGAAGATGCCTTAATGGATGCGGCGCTAGAAGCGGGCGCAGAAGATGTGGTGAGTTACGATGATGGCGCTATCGATGTGTTTACTGAACCGACGGAGTTTTACGGGGTGAAAGATGCCCTCGATGCGGCGGGATTTGTCAGTGATAACGCCGAAATCTCGATGATAGCCTCGACCAAAGCCGAGTTAGATGCCGAGACTGCCGAGAAGTTTATGCGCCTTATCGATACCCTTGAAGAGCACGATGATGTGCAAGAGGTGTATCATAATGCGGAAATTTCCGATGAGATTATGGAAAGTTTGGGTTAAGCCAACTTGGGGAGGTACAAGTGTTTGCTGAGTAAGACAACGTGTCTCTTTTGATGGAATGAACGCGAGCAGGTTTTGAGTGGTTCTTTAATCAGTCATGATTTGGTTGAGGCGCTGTTAAGACGCAAATCGACCGATTTACGTAAGGCGCACGCATAAGGAAACAATGGCAATTATTTTAGGTGTAGACCCCGGTTCGCGGATCACAGGTTACGGCGTTATCCAATGCCAAGGGCGGCAGCAACTTTATTTAGGCAGTGGCTGCATTCGTACCTCGGGTGATGATTTGCCGTTAAGATTAAAGCAGATCTTTGATGGGATCAGTGAAATTATTCGCCAATATCAACCCGATGAGTTTGCGATTGAGCGGGTATTTTTGGCTAAAAATGCTGACTCAGCCTTGAAATTGGGTCAAGCCCGTGGCGCAGCAATTGTCGCAGCAACCGTAGCCAATTTACCTGTTGCAGAATACAGCGCAACACAGATAAAAAATGCGGTGGTAGGGACGGGACGTGCGAAAAAAGAGCAAGTACAACACATGATCCAGCAATTGCTAAAGCTTCCAGCCGCACCACAGGCAGACGCCGCGGATGCACTCGGCGTTGCAGTATGTCATTATCACACCAATCAAAGTTTGGTTGCCTTAAGCGGCCGAGCAACAACAAGAACATATGGACGGTACAGATGATAGGTCGTTTACGTGGCGTATTAATAGAAAAACAAGCGCCAGAGGTGTTGATTGATGTGAATGGGGTCGGTTACGAATTACAAATGCCGCTGACTAGCTTTTATGAGCTCCCTGAACTCAATCAACCGACCACGGTTTATACTCATTTTGTGGTGCGTGAAGACGCCCAGCTGCTGTATGGTTTTATCACCAAACAAGAGCGTTCACTGTTTCGCTTATTGATTAAGGCTAACGGTGTTGGCCCAAAACTCGCCTTAACAATTCTTTCTGGCATGACGGCCAGTGAATTTGTGGGCTGTGTTGAGCGCGATGATATAGTGACACTGGTAAAATTACCTGGTGTTGGTAAAAAGACCGCCGAGCGGTTATTGGTAGAAATGCGCGATAAACTTAAGAGCCTGATGGAGGCGTCAGTGGGCTCCGAGCGTGAGTTTGTGCTGCAGTCTAATTACTCACCTGCACCTATGGTCAACAGTGCTGAAGAGGATGCCATTTCAGCGTTGATCTCCCTCGGCTATAAACCGCCACAGGCGAGCAAAGCGGTTTCAGCAGCCTTTAAAGAAGGCATGGACAGTGAGACCTTAATTAAGGCCGCGTTAAAATCGATGCTCTAATGCATGGTTTTGATTGAGGCAGTTTATTGCGGTGCATGATTTTTGCAGCCAAGCAGGCTGCAACTGCAGCAAAATAGCAAGTACCGTATGTCAAGAATGCAATGCGGTAACAGGAATAGGTAAATGATTGAAGCAGATAGACTGATACAGCCACAGCTGCAAGGTCAAGATGATGTTATCGATAGGGCAATGCGCCCTAAATTGCTCGATGAATACACTGGGCAGGATGATACGCGCGCTCAATTAAAGGTATTCATTCAAGCGGCCAAGAATCGCGAAGAAGCCTTAGATCATATGTTGATCTACGGTCCGCCAGGTTTAGGTAAAACCACCTTGGCGATGATTGTCGCCAATGAAATGGGCGTCAATATTAAATCGACCTCGGGTCCCGTGTTGGAAAAAGCAGGGGATTTAGCGGCGCTGCTGACTAACCTCGAAGCGGGTGATGTACTTTTCATCGATGAAATCCATCGATTAAGTCCAGTGGTTGAGGAGATCTTGTATCCGGCGATGGAAGACTATCAACTGGATATCATGATTGGTGAAGGACCTGCAGCGCGTTCCATTAAGCTCGATTTACCACCTTTTACTTTAGTCGGCGCGACCACGCGGGCGGGGGCCTTAACCTCTCCGCTAAGGGCGCGTTTTGGCATCCCGCTGCGACTTGAGTTTTATAATGTCAAAGATTTAAGCACCATTGTGACCCGTTCTGCCCAAGTGATGGGATTAGCCATTGATAGTGAGGGCGCAACTGAAATTGCCAAACGTTCGCGCGGTACACCAAGGATTGCCAATCGATTACTCCGGCGGGTGCGTGATTATGCCGAAGTGCAACACGATGGTGCTGTGACTCAACATGTTGCTGAGCTGGCGCTCAATTTACTCGATGTCGATGGCGAAGGCTTCGATTATATGGACCGCAAATTGTTGCTCGCGATTATCGATAAGTTTATGGGCGGCCCAGTGGGCCTTGATAACCTTGCGGCAGCAATTGGTGAGGAGCGCGAAACCATTGAAGATGTGCTCGAACCTTTCCTTATTCAACAAGGTTTTATCCAACGCACTCCCCGTGGCAGGATCGCAACGGCCAGAGCGTATTTACACTTTGGAATGATAAAACCAGAGTGATCGCTAAATAGTGTTATCTATTGCTTAATATAAAAGCGACTTAGGTCGCTTTTATATTTTTTGAATAGAAATAGATGAAACCTGGATTTAATTTAATCCTTATTGTTTTTATTAGCTTTTTACGTAATCTCTGCAAGTAATTTAAGTGATGCGTTATTGAGTGTTGTTTGATTGTATATCATCTATCTTCTTCGTATTTTCGTTATCTTAATGCATTTTTGTCCCTTAACGATTGTCCCAATAGCAAATTAGTTCTCAATTTATAAATTGACAATTAATTGTTGCATTTGTGTTTAAAATTCCCTGGGTTTGCATAAAAACCACACCTTATTCATTTTGTATCCATTAACTCACCAAAACTACTTATGTTTTCTCAATTCTTAGTATTGTAAAGATTGCTAATATGCATATTTTCTCATAATTAATCGATACATTATTCTGTGCGCAAGACTGTTTACCTTTGATAAAGTGTGACATGTATCACACTTTTGAAGTGTTTAGATGTTTTTTAAATGTTGCATTGTTAACAGTTGTTGTGTCTATATGAAATCAGTTTTATTGGTGTTTTATGCTGAATAAATCTAAAAGAAAGTGCACACGATCTTTTTGAAACAAATAAAAAACAAAGTAACTAAATAAATTAAACATTTTGATTTTTAAAGTTAAAAAAATGAACGTTGACTGAATGAAAGTGAATCCTCAGTATCAAGCGCAACAGTCGTACAGCAATAGTTGTACATACTGTAAGCATAAAAATAATAGTAAGATCTAGGGAGCATTCATTCATGATAAAAAGAACCAAAGTTGCGTCGGCTATCAATTTAGCTGTCGTTAGCTCAATTGCTGCTGGTACCTTCGTGGTATCAAGCGCATTTGCAGCTGAAGAGACTGCAAAAGTCGAGCGTATTGAAGTCACGGGTTCACGTATTCAACGTCAAGATATGGAAACAGCTTCTCCTGTTACCGTTATTGATGCTGCTGCAATCAAAGCCGAAGGCTTTACCTCTGTAGACCAAATGCTACAAGTACAAACCTCAATGGCAGGTGCTGCGGTAGGTTCAACCACTAACAACGGTGCTGACGGTGTTGCCCAAGTTGACTTACGTGGTATGGGCTCGCAACGTACTCTCGTACTATTAAACGGTCGTCGCATGGTGAACTCAGGTTCAGGTGCTGACAGTTCTGTGGATTTAAACTCTATCCCTGTTGCGATGATCGCTCGCGTTGAAATCCTGAAAGACGGTGCTTCAGCGGTATACGGTTCTGATGCGATTGCTGGTGTAGTGAACATCATCACCAAAAAAGATTTTGAAGGTTTCCAATTAGACTTCAACGGTAGCGGCACCGACAAGGGTGACGGCGAAAACGGTGATGTGAGCGCACTGTATGGCTTTAACACCGATGGTGGTAACTACACCTTTGGTGCAGCTTACTCTGATCGTCGTGGTGTAATTCAGGGTGATCGTGATTGGTATGACCCTGCAGAAAACTCAAGTTCGATAATCCCAACAGGTAGCTTAAACACGACTGATAACAGCGTTCAAAGAGTTCTAGATGCTAATGGTAACTGGGTAAAACGAACTGAACGTTATGATTTTTCTGATGATGTTTATTTCCAAACACCTAGTGAGCGCAGAAGCTTATTTGCAAATATGACGCAAGAGTTAGGCAATGATGTTGTTCTGACTGCGGATGCAATCTACACAAACCGTCGTTCTAACCAACAACTTGCAGCACAACCTGCTCAAATCAAGTTAAACGTGTGTGGTGATCCAAGAGTGACAGACCCGAATGCTGGTTGCATTAATCTTGACCAAAGTATGGTTGATGCGGGACTTGAAGCTGATGCTCGCGGACAAGTGCAATACAACAGACGTATGAAGGATGTTGGTCCTCGTGTTTACAGTCAAGATACTGATACTTGGCGTTTATCAGCTGGTTTAGCGGGTTCTTTAGACGTTCATACTGGTATGAATTGGAATGTGGACTACACCTTTGGTAAGAACGAAGCTAAGACTGGGGTTGCTAACTCTATTAATGCAACATTAATGGCTAATTCAATCTATGCAGATCCATATGCATGGTTTGAAGGTTCTCCCCTGACGGATGAAATGCAGGATGTTTCGTATCAAGAGCAATCTACTGGCGGTAACGAACAACAAACGTTATCAGCAGGCTTAAACGGTGAGTTATTCGACCTAAGTGCTGGTGCAGTAGGTTTCGCTATCGGAGCAGAATACCGTCGTGAAAGTGGTTTCTACAATCCTGATGCCGTTGTTGTAGCTGGTGATAGTACAGCAGCCCAACAAGATCCAACCAGTGGTAACTACAATGTTATCTCTATTTTCGAAGAAGTAAGTGTACCGTTTACTGAAAAACTAACGGGTGAATTTGCACTTCGTCTAGATGATTACTCTACCTTCGGTAAAGCGACTACTTGGAAAATTGGTTTAACCTACACAGCGACAGATGAGCTGATGGTTCGTACTGTAGCTGCGACTGGTTTCCGGGCACCAAGCGTTGCTGAACTCTATGGTGGTAACTCAGGTTCGTTTGACTATTTAACTAATCCTTGGTTACCGACTAGTGCACAGACTGGGCAGATTCTAGTTAATCGCACATCAGATCCAGATTTGAAACCCGAAGAGTCAGAGTCATACACTGCTGGTTTAGTATACTCACCAAACTATATTGATGGTATGTCAATTACTCTTGACTACTGGCGTTTCAAAGTAACGGATGCAATTGCTCGTGCAGACGTGCAAGTTGGCTTAGATGCCTGTCATGCTGGTGATGCAGAAGCGTGTAGCACATTCAATATTACTGCGGATGGTGACTTGTTCAACTTAACAAGTGCACTGACTAACGTAGGTTCACAAGATACTAGCGGTATCGACTTCAACTTAGCCTATAACTTCGAGTTATTTGGGTTAGATTGGAAAGTGAGTAACGATACGACTTACTTGATTAAGTTCGAGCAGGATGGTGAAAACTATACTGGTACAATCGACGGTAATATGGGAGCTTATGCTCGCGTACGTAACAACTTCAGCATCTCTGCAGGTCAAGATGATTGGAGCGTAATGTACTTCAACCGCTATATCAGATCGATGACAGATGTTTACACTGATTATGATGCAAACGACAATCCATTCGTTGCTACAAGAGGTGTTGATTCAATTCTGTATCACAACATTTCTGGTACCTATCATGTAACTGATAACACCACTGTTAGCTTAGGTGTGAAGAACTTGACTGATGAGAAGCCTCTATACGTTACTAACGGTAGTGATGCTGGTACTGTTCCAGAAGTTTACGACACTATCGGCCGTACCATTTACGGCGGTGTGACTGTTAAGTTCTAATTTTAATTTGAACCCACTCTAAAAAGCGCCTTCGGGCGCTTTTTTGTTTTGGTGCAAAAGGTTACAAGCGTTATCTATCGCTGCCAACTTGATCACAATTAAGTAAATACTGATTTTTAATCTTCTTCTTATACTAGAGCCAAACATCTAGGTATGGTAATATAAATGATATTGATTATCGTTTGGTGTTTTGAGATGAGTAGAATACTGTTAGTCGATGATGATCCATTATTCCGAGTGTGGTTAACTGATGTGCTCCGAGCACAAGGACATGAGGTTGAATGTGCCGTTAACGGTGTTGATGGGCTTTCACGCATTCGCTCCTTCGCGCCCGAGATTGTTATGCTCGATCTGGTGATGCCGCAAATGGATGGTTTTGAGCTTTTACAGGCAAGGGATTGTTTGACGCCGATAATGATGTTGTCAGCCCGCGATAATGAAGAAGACAGGATCAGAAGCTATGAACTCGGTGCGGATGACTTCTTAGCTAAACCCTTTAGTATTAAAGAGTTATTGGTACGTTTGCAGGCGATTGAGCGACGGTTAGTGCAGCGGCATAAGCCACTAATGGCGATAGATCAAACCGCAGCCATTCAATCGATTAAGTTTGACGAAACCGCCTACAGGATAACCATCGACAAGCATGCCGTGGAGCTAACCCAAACTGAGTTTAGGTTATTTAAGTACCTGTTTGAACGAAAAGGGCAAGTGATCACTAAGCAAGAGCTGCAAAAGTCAGTTTTGCAGAAGGACTTAGGGCGGTTTGATCGTAATTTAGATATGCATATCAGTAATACTCGGCGAAAACTCGCTAATACTCGCTTACCGCGTACCTTAATCAATACTGTTCGCGGTCAAGGATATAGTTTTAGCGCTTAAATGATGATTGCCCTAGGCACTGATTAATTAAAGCGTGACTGATGGCTTCTTAGGCAATTTTACTCGCTTTCATTTTCCCCTGATACGGATTTGGTTTATTCTAACGGGCATTATAGTAGATGCGTATTTTGCATCATTACCCTCACATGAATAACTAAGTAGGAATCAGTATGCGGATCAGTGCCAATTTTGATGGCGGAAATATCCAAGTCATTAATCTTGATAATAAAGACGATATTCAACTGGCTATCCGTCCCGATGCGGGCGGTGAGTTTTATCAATGGTTCAACTTCCGATTCGAAGGTGAGGTGGGAAACCAGTACACCTTAAATATTATCAATGCGGGCACCGCTTCCTATCCTAAGGGTTGGCAGGATTACCACGCAGTCGCCAGTTACGATCGTCAGCATTGGTTCCGTGTACCAACTCAATATATTGATGGCAAACTCAGTATCCAGCTTGAACTTGATTGTGATGCGATTCAAATCGCTTACTTTGCGCCGTACAGCTATGAGCGTCACTTAGATTTACTCAGCAACGCACAATTGCATCCCGATGTAAATCTTGAACATTTAGGCTTAACCTTAGATGGCCGTGATATTACCCTGATGAAAGTGGGCGATGGCAATCCTGATAAACGCAATATTTGGATCACCGCAAGGCAACATCCCGGTGAGACCATGGCGGAATGGTTAGTCGAAGGCTTAGTGAATCGTCTGCTGGATAATGATTGTCCAACCGCAAAAGCGTTGCTCGATAAAGCGAACTTCTACATAGTGCCTAATATGAACCCGGATGGCAGCGTAAGAGGCCATCTGCGTACCAATGCGATTGGGGTTAACCTTAACCGTGAATGGCAAACCCCGAGCTTAGAAAGAAGCCCTGAGGTCTACCATGTAGTGCATAAGATGCAGCAAACGGGTGTAGATTTATTTTACGATGTTCATGGTGATGAAGGTCTTCCCTATGTTTTCCTCGCGGGTTGTGAGGGTGTACCAGCTTACAATGAGCGATTGGCGCAGCTGCAAGCGGACTTTAGTCAGGCATTAACCTTAGCCAGTGCCGATTTCCAAACCGAGTTTGGGTACGCTAAAGACGAGCCTGGTCAAGCCAACTTGACCGTGGCGTCTAATTGGGTGGCGCAAACCTTCGATTGCTTGTCGAACACCTTAGAAATGCCTTTTAAAGACAACAATAACCTGCAAGATCCGTTTGTGGGTTGGTCACCTGAGCGCAGTATTTATTTAGGCGAAGCGTCATTGATTGCCATGCTCGCCGTGGTTGATAAGTTAAGATAGGTGCGACTATGGCATTAATCGAATGTCCAATCTGCCGTAAACGGATGTCGAGCAAAGCGCCAGCTTGCCCGCATTGTGAGGCAAAAACCAATGGTGATAATAGCTCGCTCGTACGGATCAGTCATATCCAAAAATCCAGCAGCTTAATGAACCAAAGCTTTGTTGCCATGACGCTGTTTATTGCGGGGGTGGTGATTTGGTTTTGGGGTGGAGAGCCCGCCGAAGGCGTACGCGCGACCATTGGCGCCATCTGTTTTGTCTTTGGTTTTGTGGGCTATTTAATTACCCGCGTTAGAATCGTATTACATAAGCGAAAGAGTGTATGACCGACATTAATCAAGTAATCGACCAAATGCCTGAAGAAGTCTATGAAAGGCTGCGTAGCGCTGCTGAATTAGGCAAATGGGAAGATGGCACAGTATTGACCGAAGCCCAGCGTGAATCGACTCTTCAAGTGGTGATGCTCTATCAGGCGCGCCGCTTAGATCAAACGGAGCATTTCACCATAGGTGCTGGCGGAAAATTAAATGAGCTGTCAAAGGCGGAGTTGAAGAAACAATTCCGTGGAGAGTCGATAGCCGAGTTTAAAGCTGACGACCTGTAATCCCAGTTGACGCAACGTAGTAAAAAAGCCCACTAATGTGGGCTTTTTAATACGCAAAGTTGCGATCCTTAATCGGGGCTGAGCTCACCAACTAAGTTTTGCAACATAGCAGCCTTAATTTCGCTCGGTTTTAGGTTTTTCGACAGCAGATAATGTAACTTAGCCAATGCAGCCTCAATGGTCATATCTGCGCCACTGATCACGCCTGCTTTAGCGAGGGCATTTCCCGTTGCATAACCGCCCATATTCACCTTGCCTTGGAAACACTGAGTCAGGTTCACTAACACAATTCCCCGTTCATCCGCTTGCTTTAGGGTATCGAGTAATGCCGTATCTTGCGGTGCATTCCCTACACCAAAGGTCAGTAAAATGAGCGCCTTAACGGGTTGCTGCAGAATATTCTCAAAAATTTGCGTGGAGATACCTGGGTAGAGGGTGACCACACCGACAGGCTGAGGGCTGATATTAGCGACTTCTAACGGTTTATCGCTTGGCGTGGCAATTTTACCTGCGCGCAGATTAATTTTGATCCCCGCTTCAAGCAGTAAGGGGAAGTTTGGTGAGGCAAAGGCATCGAAGCCATCGGCGTGGGCTTTGGTAGAACGATTACCACGGAATAGTTTGTTATTAAAGAATAAACACACTTCAGCCACAGGATAATTAGCGGCGATATACAAAGAGTTGAGCAGGTTGGTTTGACCGTCGGATCTCAGCTGTGCCAATGGAATTTGTGAGCCAGTGACGATAACTGGCTTTGATAGGCCTTGAAGCATAAAGGATAAGGCTGATGCAGTATAGGCCATGGTATCAGTGCCGTGGAGGATCACAAAGCCATCGTACTTGTCGTAATTGGCCTTGATATCATCGGCAATCATTTGCCAGTCGGTCGGTGCCATGTTTGATGAGTCGATGAGCGGGCAGTACTCGTGGATCACAAACTCAGGCATTTCAGCATGGTAAAACTCGGGCATGGATTGGACGCATTGGGTCAAAAATCCTGCTACTGGTGCAAAGCCATTATCGGTTTTTTGCATGCCTATGGTGCCGCCCGTGTAGGCGACATAAATGGAGCGTTTAGTCATTCTTGTCGTTATCTTAGCTTCACGTGGGCTAATTATACGATTTTGCTGACATAAACCCAATAAAAAAGCCCGAGGGTTCGGGCTTTTGTGTCTTTCATCTTGAGTCTGCGCTAGTTTATCGCACAGCTGTCACAATACACATACACATGGTTAGGGTCATTAAAGGCCGCGATAGTCTTTAAGCTACCGGTCCATTGGCTCAGCATTTGCTCAAGCAGCGTTGAATGGCTGAGTGAAGCGGGTAAATAAGCTGACACTGAAGCAAACATTTGCTGCACAAAACGCTGCTCAGGCGTGAGTTCTTGCTCAATCACACGGGTATCGAACAGGCTTAAATCCGCCAGTTTTGCTGCTTTCGCGACAGCTTGGTCTATATCACCTAGTTCGTCAACTAAGCCTAATTCTAGAGCTTTTTTACCACTCCACACACGGCCTTGGGCGATGTTATCCACTTGTTCTAAGGTCATTTTTCGTTCCTTAGCCACCAGTGAAATAAAGTCTAAGTAGCCACGCTCAATATGGCGCTGGATTACCGATTCAATTTGTGGCGAGAGGGTGCGCGTGACTGATAAACCCGCCCATTCAGAGGTTGATACGCCGTCGGTATGGATGCCTAAACTGGCGAGTGAATCTTCGAAGGTGGTGATCATCCCGAAGATGCCGATAGAGCCCGTCAGTGTTGTTGGTGTCGCGAAGATATAATCGGCGCTGGCCGAAATCCAATAACCGCCCGATGCCGCAAGGCTACCCATACTCACGACTACAGGTTTACCCGCCGCTTTGAGAGCGAGTAATTCTTGGCGGATTTGCTCCGAGGCAAAGGCGCTACCGCCAGGGCTGTCAACTCGTAACACCAGCGCTTTAATATGTTTATCAAATCGCGTCTTACGAATGAGTTCAGCCGTGCTATCGCCACCAATCTGGCCGGCGGGTTGGCTGCCATTTAAAATAGTGCCGCTGGCAACGATAATACCAACACTGTCTTGCTCAACAAAGCTTGGCAGAGGTGTCACTAGGGTTAAATAGTCGTAAAAGCTGACCTGCTTAAAGCTGTCACCCGACTTTTCTTTACCCACGGTCTCAAGCATAACTTTGCGGAAATCTTCATCGGTCGCTAGGGTGTCGACCCATTTCATATTGAGGGCCATAGTCGCAGAATCGCCCTCAGCCTTATCGAGTTGCGCGAGGTAATTTGCCGAGTCCAAAACCAAAGCTTTGGTATCAATTTGGCGATTTGTTGCCACCGTTTGAGTGTAACTTTGCCAAACATCAGCGAGTAGGACGCTGCTGGCCTCTCTGGCCGCATCTGACATATCGTCACGCATATAAGGTTCTACTGCGGATTTAAACGTCCCAACACGGAAAATATGTGCTTTTATCTTGAGTTTTTCGAGGGCGGATTTGAAGTATTGGTTATACATACTTAATCCCTCAAGTGAGACGCTACCTTGAGGGTTGAGATAGATGGTATCGGCAAAACTGGCAAGAAAATATTGGTTTTGTTCGTAATAGTTACCAATCGCTACAACCTTTTTGCCGCTTTCTTTAAAACGATTTAAGGCGTCGCCAATGGATTGTAATTTGCTGATCCCCGCACGTTTTAGCTCTGCCAAGTCTAAGACTATAGTGCTTATCCTGTTATCGTGCGCCGCGTTATCAATCACATAGATAATATCCGCCAGTAGTATTTCGCCATCGCTGCTGCCGTTATTACCTTGCTTGAGTGCGGCTTCAAGCGGGTCGACCTGTTGTTTTTGATCAACAATCGATCCCGCAAGATTAAGTACCAGTGCCGAATTATCTTCGACCTGAATATCTTCACTACTGCCAATGACAATCAGAATCATGGCGAGGAGGCCAAAAAAGATCAGGTTAAGTATGAATTTACGGATCCCGTTAAGGGCGTTCCAAATGAATAAGCATATTCTCTTGAAAAACGATGGGTTAGCGGACATTAGCCACTCCTTTGCATATCGAATGTGCCAATGCTAACTGAAAATCTCTTTACTGGCTAAACACAATTGTAAAGGTTTTTAACTTTTAACCCGTTAGCAACAGTTGAGCTTACATTTGACTCAAGGTATGCTCATTTAAATCACTTGTTTAAAAAGGATGTTTGAATGTCGTTTCCCCATTTATTAGAACCCTTAGATCTGGGATTTACCCAGCTCAAAAACCGTGTGTTGATGGGCTCCATGCACACGGGGTTAGAAGAAGAAAAGGGCGGATTTGAGAAACTGGCAGCGTTTTATAAAGAGCGCGCGTTAGGCGGCGTAGGATTGATCGTCACTGGCGGAATTTCACCAAACCTACGTGGTCGATTGACTCCCCATGCTTGTCAGCTGAGTTTCCCCTGGCAAGTGGGCAAGCACCGCATTGTGACTCAAGCGGTGCATGAAGCCGGAGGTAAAATCTGTATGCAAATCCTGCATGCTGGCCGCTATGGTTATCATCCTTTTTCGCAGGCACCGAGTAAAATCAAATCGCCGATTACTCCCTTTACGCCTTCGGCCATGTCGAGCCGTCAAGTACGTGCCACCATTAAGGATTACGCCAGTTCTGCCGCCTTAGCAAAAAGAGCAGGGTACGATGGCGTTGAAGTGATGGGCTCTGAGGGGTATTTGATCAACCAATTTATCAGTTCCCGGACCAATACGCGCACCGATGAATGGGGCGGCAGTTTTGAAAAACGCGCGCAATTTCCGCTAGAGATTGTGAATGCCATTCGCGCCAAAGTAGGCAAAGATTTCATCATTATTTTCCGTTTATCTATGCTCGACTTAGTCGATAACGGCTCCACCTGGGACGAAGTTGTGCAACTGGCCAAATGGCTTGAGCATGCTGGGGTGTCTATTATCAATACTGGGATTGGCTGGCATGAGGCCCGCGTGCCAACCATTGCGACCAGTGTGCCCCGCGGCGCCTTTGCTTGGGTAACTGAAAAACTTAAGAAGTCGGTTTCAGTGCCCTTGATTGCCACAAACCGTATTAATACGCCTGAGATTGGCGAGCAAATCATCGCCTCTGGTCAAGCGGACATGGTATCTATGGCGAGGCCGTTCCTAGCTGATCCTGAGTTTGTGAATAAAGCGGCGGCCAATACGCCAGAGCTGATTAATACCTGTATTGGTTGTAATCAGGCCTGTTTAGATCATACCTTCTCTCTGAAACGTGCCACTTGCTTGGTCAATCCTCGTGCCTGTTATGAGACCGAAATAAACTTTTTACCTACCAATAAAAAGAAGCGAATTGCAGTGATGGGCGCGGGTCCCGCAGGCATGGCATTTTCGGTGTATGCAGCGATGCGTGGTCATGAAGTCGTGCTTTTTGAGGCGAAATCAGAGGTGGGTGGTCAGTTTAATCTGGCACGTAAAATCCCAGGAAAAGAAGAGTTTAACGAGACAATCCGTTATTTCCTCAATCAAATCAAACTGTATAAAATTGATCTGCGCTTAAATACCCGCTTGGATGCTAAGGTACTGGAAACCGAAACGTTTGATGAAATCGTCATTGCCTCGGGCGTGGTACCCCGCGAGTTGAGCTTGCCAGGATTTGATAGCCCCAAAGTGGTGGATTATCAGCAGGTACTGACGGGGCAAACTGCGATTGGTGACAAAGTCGCGCTGATTGGTGCTGGCGGTATTGGCTTTGATATGGCGCATTACCTCTGCGAATCTGAGTCGAGCACCCTCAATCCTGAAAAATGGTTAAAGCAGTGGGGCATAGACAAGCAATATCAGCATGCGGGTGGGTTAGCTGAGCCTGAAGTAGATAATAGCGATCACAGACAAGTTTATTTGCTGCAACGTAAGACCTCGAAGATGGGCCAAGGCTTAGGTAAAACCACCGGTTGGATCCACCGTTTAGTGTTAAAACAGCACAATGTGAAAATGAAAACCGGCGTCAACTATGAAAAGTTTGATGACGCTGGCCTACATATTCGGGTTGGTGAGCAAACTGAAGTGCTAGCTGTGGATAATGTGATCCTCTGTGCCGGACAAGAATCTAACCGCACCTTAGTCGATGAGATGAAAGCAACGGGCATTCCTGTGCACTTGATTGGCGGTGTCGATGTGGCCGCCGAGCTCGATGCAAAACGCGCCATTCGTCAAGGCGCTGAGCTTGCTATGCGGCTGTAGTTTTTAAGCGGTTTATCCTAAAAAATGCCTGAGTCAGACTCAGGCTTTTTTGTTGATTGATATGAAGATAAGCGCTTATCTATATGACTGGGCCATTTGCTTAGTTGGGTAAATGCCCATAACTGACGACTCTAGTGACTTGCCACTGGCCATTGGTGTGTTGCCAGACCATTAAAAATTTGGCTTTGCCGTCACAACTGCCAGTTTCTTGGCTGCAAAATTTATGTACACCCTCTGTTATCGCGCCAAAGTCCTTGATGGGATAGGCTTGAAAGCTCTCTTCAACCAGTGAGCGGGTGTATTTACCACAGGCATAGTTTTTAGTGTTGCTGATCATCGACTGGCGATCCCAAGTGACACCACCGTTGTCATGGTAAAACTCGACCTTATCTGCAAAGTAACTTTCGTGCAGCTTGAGTTGTTGCTCATCGGCACAACGATTAAATGAATCAAATACCTTACTATCCATGTCTTTCATTTCGGCAACGAGGTTATCTTCACTCGAAAATGCACTCATTGACACAAGCAGCAAGCTGATTGCGATTAACTTATCCATAGCTCTCCTTGGCATAAACTGGTCCACCTAATACAAAGTAAAAATAATTGGAAAGCAATAACATAATGATCTTTTGGCAAGCTAACAAGGGTGAGCGATAAAGCGTTTGGGAAGCTGTAAAGATGTTGTTTTTGCTAATCAGTAGGTGTTATGCAGGAGGATGTTTGTCAATAACAACCAATAGTAGACGACTCTGCTAGTCTTCGACCACTTCTTGCTGTGGCACGGCTTTTAGGTTGGCGGTTTTACGTGTAGATGTAGACTGAGCGCGGGTGTTGCAAGAATAGGTCACCACGGCAGCGCCTTCGGGCGATAAGTCGAGTTCTAAATCTTCGCTGGGTATACAGCAGCAGGGCAGGCATTCGTCGGCTTTGAGTTCGGCCAAAGGCTCGGTTATATAACTGACACGACCACTAAGCACTTTTGTTTTACAAGCACCACAAAAGCCACTACGACATTCAGAGAAAATTCTGACTTTTTTGGCCTCAAGAGCTTGCAGTAAAGAGCCGTGCTGCGGGGTAAATAGCAGCACAGGTTGCCCTTGCAGGCGCACAATGGGCGCCTTGGCAAAGGGATTATTCAATGGATGGCTCTTTAGCTGGTTCGACTTAGTCATTTCGTAATCTAGTCATTTCACAATCAAAAGTGATTAGAGATCGAAATCAAGAAATTCATCACTGTCGACGGCTGCATCAATTTGGCCGACCAGATAGGATGACACTTCCACTTCTTGTGGGGCCACTTGCACTGCGTCACTCTCTAGCCAGTTTTTCATCCATGGCAGTGGGTTAGTTTGTTCTGCATAAGGTAGCGGCAGGTTAACTGACTTCATCCGTTGGTTGGTAATGTACTCAACATATTGGCAGAGGATCTGCTCGTTTAGACCGATCATTGAGCCGTCTTTGAACAGGTATTTCGCCCATTCTTTTTCTTGTTCGGCGGCTTTTAGGAACAGGTTATAGGCTTCCTGTTGGCATTCTGCGGCAATCTCGGCCATCTCAGGATCGTCTTTGCCGCCCTGCATAATGGTTAAGATATGCTGAGTGCTGTTTAAGTGCAGCGCCTCGTCACGAGCGATAAGACGAATAATTTTCGCGTTACCTTCCATAAGCTTACGCTCAGCGAAGGCAAATGAGCAGGCAAAGCTCACGTAGAAGCGAATGGCTTCGAGCGCGTTAACTGACATCATGCACAGGTACAGTGCTTTTTTCAGGGTGCGGGTATTTACCTCTAAAGGCTCACCATCAATCACATGGGTGCCTTCACCGAGTAGATGATATGTCTGGGTTAATTTGATGAGGTGATCGTAGAACTCTGCAATGTCTGTGGCACGGCGCAGGATCTCATGGTTCACCACGATATCGTCAAAAATCACTGAAGGATCGTTGACGATATTGCGAATAATGTGAGTGTATGAGCGCGAATGAATGGTCTCGGAGAATGACCAGGTTTCAATCCAGGTTTCTAACTCAGGCAGTGACACCAATGGCAAAAAAGCTACGTTAGGCGAGCGACCTTGAATTGAATCGAGCAGCGTTTGGTATTTCAGGTTCGAAATAAAAATATGCTTTTCATGATCGGGTAGTGAGTTGTAGTCGATTTTATCGCGGCTCACATCGACTTCCTCTGGGCGCCAGAAGAAAGACAGCTGCTTTTCAATTAATTTTTCAAACACTTCATATTTTTGTTGGTCATAACGTGCGACGTTTACCGATTGTCCGAAAAACATGGGTTCACGGGTGGCATCGTTGGGTGTTTGGCAAAAAGTAGAGTAGGTCATGGTACGAGTATTCCAATAAGTCGGGATCCCATTGGGATCCCGCAACCGTTAACATTGAAGATTAGATTTTGCAAGCGCCGCCAGCACAGCCGTCATCTTCTTTCTCTATGTTGGTAATGTCATCGTGTTGATCCGATGCTCCATCGCGAGTGTTATGGTAGTACAGCGTTTTTACACCTAACTTGTAGGCATTGAGTAAGTCTTTTAGCAGGGTCTGCATTGGGACTTTACGGCCCTCAAAACGCGCTGGATCATAGTTTGTGTTGGCCGAAATCGCTTGGTCAACGAACTTTTGCATGATACCCACAAGCTGTAAGTAACCTTCGTTGCTTGGCATTTGCCATAACAGCTCGTAGTTGTATTTCAGCTCATCAAAATCGGGTACCACTTGCTTTAACTGGCCATCTTTACTGGCTTTCACACTGATCAAGCCGCGTGGCGGTTCGATACCGTTGGTGGCGTTTGAGATCTGTGATGAAGTCTCAGACGGCATCAGTGCAGACAATGTCGAGTTACGTAAACCATACTCTTTAATGTCGTTACGCAGCGCTTCCCAGTCTAAATGCAATGGCTCACTGCAAATCTTATCTAGGTCACGTTTGTAGGTATCGATAGGTAAAATACCTTGAGCGTAAGTCGTCTCATTAAATAATGGGCACGCACCTTTTTCTTTCGCCAGATTCATTGACGCTTTGAGCAGATAAAACTGAATCGCTTCAAAGGTCTTGTGAGTCAGATTGTTCGCGCTACCATCGGAGTACTTCATACCATTCTTCGCTAAATAGTTAGCGAAGTTGATAACACCAATCCCTAAGGTACGACGGTTCATCGACGAAATCTGCGCCGCTTTGATTGGATAATCTTGGTAATCCAGCAGGTTATCTAAGGCTCGTACGGCTAAATCAGCTAATGGCTCCAGTTCTGCTAAATCGGTAATTGTCCCCAGGTTTAATGCCGACAGTGTACAAAGGGCGATTTCGCCGTTTGGATCGTCAATGTTATTCAATGGCTTAGTCGGCAGAGCGATTTCAAGGCAGAGGTTAGACTGTCTGATCGGTGCAACTTTTGAGTCAAATGGACTGTGGGTGTTACAGTGATCCACGTTTTGAATGTAGATACGGCCCGTTGAAGCACGTTCTTGCATCATCAGTGAGAACAGATCCACCGCTTTTAATGTCTTTTTGCGAATGCTGCTGTCTTGCTCATATTGCAGATATAAACGCTCAAATTCAGCTTGGTCTTCAAAGAAGGCATCGTAAAGACCGGGTACGTCCGATGGGCTGAACAAGCTGATGTTTTCACCTTTGATCAGACGCTGATACATCAGTTTATTCAGTTGCACGCCGTAGTCTAAATGACGGATACGGTTATCTTCAACGCCACGGTTATTTTTCAGTACTAGCAGCGATTCAACTTCTAAGTGCCAAATAGGATAGAAGAGGGTAGCTGCACCGCCGCGCACGCCGCCTTGCGAGCACGATTTCACCGCAGTTTGGAAATACTTGTAGAAAGGTAAGCAACCCGTGTGGAAGGCTTCGCCACCACGGATTGGGCTTCCTAATGCACGGATACGACCGGCGTTGATACCGATACCAGCGCGTTGGCTCACGTATTTTACGATAGATGATGCTGTCGCGTTGATTGAATCCAAGCTATCGCCACATTCAATCAGTACGCATGAGCTAAACTGACGAGTCGGCGTACGCACTCCCGCCATGATAGGCGTTGGCAGTGAAATCTTAAAAGTCGATACCGCGTCGTAAAAATCTTTGACGTATTGCAGACGCGTAGCTTTTGGATAGCGGGCAAACAAACAGGCCGCCACCAGAATATAGAGGAACTGGGCGCTCTCATAAATCTCGTGGGTGACGCGGTTTTGAACCAGATATTTACCTTCAAGCTGTTTAACGGCTGCGTAAGAGAAGTTCATATCGCGCCAATGGTCGATATAAGTATCCATAATATCGAGTTCTTCGCGGGTGTAATCCTGCAGAATATGCATATCATACTTACCCAACTCTACCAGCTTAGTGACATGGTCATATAACTTGGGTGGCTCGAACTGACCAAAAGCCTTCTTACGCAAATGGAATACGGCTAAACGCGCAGCCAGAAACTGATAATCGGGTGACTCAGGGGAAATTAAATCCGCCGCAGATTTGATGATCGTTTCGTGGATAGCTTCGGTTGGGATCCCATCGAAAAACTGTAAATGCGTGCGAAGTTCAACTTCAGAAACAGAAACGTTTTTTAATCCCTTGGCTGCCCAAGTAATTACGCGGTGTATTTTGTCGAGATCAATTGTCTCACGTGCACCACAGCGTTTTGTAACTGTCATATTGCTATTCATTGAAGAGAGGCCTTGGTTCTGATATCTGTTCAGGTGAACTAAGTCACCGTACGTTTCCTTGTAAAACAATCAACCTGAAAACCCTTAATACTGTTGACTATGGTGAAAATAGTCGATTTAGCGGGGAACTTCTAGTGTGTCTGATTGCTACCTATACACAAGATATGGTGTTTTAAATAATCTGAGATACAAGATAGTGAGGTTTGCTATTATTTGCAAGTCTCAATTTAGGGGGTATCTTGTGGATATCTTGAGGATAAAAAAATGCGTTAGTAATGACTAACCCTGTAGCTCAAATTGAGATTAGCATGCGTCTGATATGGCGAATTTTTATTCCGATCCCGCAGTGTGATCGATCGCTAAAATAAGCAGCGATCACGATCGCGGGGATTGACCCATAGCGTTAATTCTATTAATAGCTATCAGCATGAATCCTGATTCGTGCTTATTTTGTTAACGCTTGGCTTAGTGCCGAATGTAAATTCGAAGGCGTCGTAAACTGTGCATAGGCAGGCCATGCATCGGGTGTATCGTCCTCGCCCAAATATCCCCACAGCGCTACACCGCCGAGCATGCCCGCCGCTTGGGCTGCGAGTAAATCCCGCTCGGCATCGCCTAAATAAAGGATTTGCTGTGGCTTGCACTGCAACTGCTGCGCGCCTAATAACATAGGTGCGGTATGGGGCTTAGGGTAACGGGTCGAATCGCCGCTGATCATCACTGGCATACGCGAGCTGAGCTTAAGTTTATGTAACAGGGGACGAGTAAAGCGGGCAGGTTTATTGGTGATGACTCCAAATGGCACGCGGCATAACTCGAGCCAGTCAAGCAGTGGGGAAATACCTTCAAACAATTGGCAATGGTCGCCATTGATCCTTTGATAGTGGGCAAGGAGTCCTTGCTGGACTTGGGTGCGTAGCACCTCATCTGCGCCTGGAATGGCCGCATCGACTAAGGCAAAGCTGCCATGGGAGGCGGCGCTACGCATGTCTGCAAAGGGTTTTGCTGCAATACCGACATCAGACAAACTGAGGTTAAGGGCCTGAACCAGATCCGGCGCGGTATCGGCAAGAGTACCATCAAGGTCGAATAAGACCCCTTTAACCTCAGCTAAACTCATCTCAATCTGCCTTTTGCGTTGCAATCATATAGTTTACATCGACCTTAGATGTGTACTTAAAAATCCCTGTTAACGGGTTATAAGTGATCCCAAGGGCGTCTTTGCAGATGAGGTCGGTGTTATCGACTAACTCAATCAATTCAGAAGGTTTAATAAACTTATTATGATCATGAGTGCCAATCGGTAACATCTTCAGTAGATATTCAGCACCGATAATGGTTTCGACAAAGGATTTAACATTGCGATTAATCGTGGAAAAAAACACAAAACCACCGGGTTTTACCATATCGCAGCAGGCTTGGATCACTGATTGGGGATTGGGTACGTGTTCGAGCATCTCCATGCAGGTCACCACATCATAGTATTCGCGGTGATCTTCCCTATGAGCCTCGGCGGTGTTTTTCACGTAATTGATGCTTATACCAGTTTCTAGCGCATGCAAGCGTGCAACTTCTAACGGTTCTTCACCCATATCAAGACCATCAACCACTGCACCGATGCGCGCCATACTTTCGGATAAAATGCCACCGCCACAGCCGACGTCGAGCACTTTTTTACCAAAAATCCCACCAGCAGTCTGATCGATATAGTTTAAGCGAAGGGGATTTAATAGATGCAGCGGTTTAAACTCGCCATTGAGATCCCACCAGGTTTCGGCCATACGTTCAAACTTTGCGATTTCCTGTGGGTCTACGTTGGTATTCTGTTGCATGCGATTACCTAAAGCGGCTGAATAGTGCGGCTATTATAACGACAATGGTGGATAAACACAGTATTGGCTGATTCTAAGTCTTTGTGGTTGAGTGAAATTTCAGCAATTATCATTAATTCTTAAACACTTTGTGAAGCTGAGCGGTTTTTCTGCTCGGATATTAATCAAGTCTTGGACTCAATTTCGCCATTAACAACGGATTTTATCGGGTTTAAAAGTGCAAATTGACAGTGTTTTCATCTATTAAGCCACATCCTTCTCAATTCGCGCAGGATAGGTCTGGCGACATTAAATAACTGTGTTAGAATGCCAAATCACGTTTTTGGGCCGCTCAATGATACGGATTATGCGTTGTCGGCTAATTTTCAGGGGAACGAGCAGTTTATGACTGATCTGGCATCATCTATTTCGCCAATTAATATCGAAGACGAACTAAAGAATTCGTACCTTGATTACGCCATGAGCGTCATCGTAGGACGTGCATTACCAGACGTGCGTGATGGCCTTAAGCCTGTACATCGCCGCGTGCTGTTTGCCATGAGTGAATTGAAGAACGATTGGAACAAGCCGTACAAAAAGTCTGCCCGTGTGGTCGGTGACGTGATCGGTAAATATCACCCCCATGGTGACTCGGCGGTATACGACACTATCGTGCGTATGGCTCAGCCTTTCTCACTGCGTTACACCTTAGTCGACGGTCAAGGAAACTTCGGTTCGGTTGACGGTGACTCTGCCGCGGCAATGCGTTATACCGAAATCCGGATGGATAAGTTAGCGCACCAGCTCCTTGCCGATCTTGAAAAAGAAACCGTTGACTATGTGCCAAACTACGACGGCACAGAACAAATTCCTGCGGTATTACCGACACGCGTACCTAACCTGTTGATTAACGGTTCATCGGGTATTGCGGTGGGTATGGCGACGAACATCCCACCACACAACTTAACGGAAGTGGTTAAAGGCTGTTTAGCGCTTATCGCCGATCCTGCGCTGTCGATTGAACAGCTCATGGAATATATTCCTGGCCCTGATTTCCCAACGGCGGCGATCATCAATGGCCGTAAGGGCATTATCGATGCGTACAAGACGGGCCGCGGCCGCGCCGTTATGCGCGCGCTGGCTGAAGTCGAAACCGAAGATAACGGCCGTGAACGTATTATCGTCACCGAAATTCCTTATCAGGTGAACAAGGCGAAACTCATCGAGAAAATCGCTGAGCTAGTTAAAGATAAGAAGATTGAAGGCATTAGCGGCCTGCGCGATGAGTCTGACAAAGACGGTATGCGCATCGTTATCGAAATTAAGCGTGGTGAAGTGGGTGAAGTTGTCCTGAACAACTTGTACGCACAAACCCAAATGCAATGTTCTTTTGGTATCAACATGGTGGCTTTGACCAATGGTCAGCCTAAGTTGTTCAACTTAAAAGAAATGCTCGAATGCTTTATCCTGCACCGCCGTGAAGTGGTGACTCGCCGTACCGTATTCGAACTGCGTAAAGCGCGCGAACGTGCCCATATTCTTGAGGCATTAGCGGTCGCGCTGGCCAACATCGACCCGATTATTGCGCTGATCAAAGCCTCGCCAACCCCAGCTGACGCTAAAGTCAAACTGGTTGAGCAGGGCTGGGCGCTCGGCCATGTACAGGGCATGCTTGAAAAAGCGGGGGATGATGCGGCGCGTCCTGAATGGTTAGAGCCAGAATTCGGTATCCGTGACGGCTTATATTATCTGACTGAGCAACAGGCTCAGGCGATTCTAGAGCTACGCTTACACCGTTTAACCGGTCTTGAGCACGATAAGATCATCGCCGAATACGAAGAGCTGCTTGAGTTCATCGCGGGTCTGTTGTTTATTCTGCGTAGCCCTGAGCGTTTGATGGAAGTGATCAAAGAAGAGCTGGAAGAAATTCTTGCTGAATACGGTGATGCTCGCCGCACTGTCATCAACGCCAATGAAATTGATATGAGTCTTGAAGACTTAATCAACGAAGAAGACGTAGTTGTGACTCTGTCACACTTAGGTTACGCCAAGTACCAACCGCTTAGCGATTACCAAGCCCAGCGCCGTGGTGGTAAGGGTAAAGCCGCCACTAAGGTGAAAGACGAAGATTTCGTTGAAAAACTGTTGGTTGCCAACACCCACGATACGATTCTGTGCTTCTCAGATTTTGGAAAAATGTACTGGCTCAAGGTATATCAGTTACCGCTGGCGAGCCGCACTTCCCGTGGTCGTCCGATTGTTAACTTGCTGCCGCTGGCCGATGGCGAACGCATTACTGCGATTCTGCCAGTGCGTGAATACGCCGAAGATAAGTACATTATCATGGCGACCTCTAACGGTACCGTGAAGAAGACTGCGCTGACAGCTTACAGCAACCCACGTGCTAACGGTATTATCGCTGTTAACCTCAAAGACGGTGACCAACTGATCGGTGTCGATATCACCAATGGTGATGATGAGATCATGTTGTTCTCGAACGAAGGTAAAGTGGTTCGCTTTAAAGAAGGCGAAGAAGTTGCAGTCCTCGATGAAAACGGCAACCCGGTGCTGGATGAAGAAGGCAATCCACAAATCAACTTCAAGGGCGTGCGTCCAATGGGCCGCGGTGCGACCGGTGTTCGCGGTATCAAGCTTGAAGAAGGCCAAAAAGTGGTGTCTCTCATCGTACCTAAGGGCGATGGCGCTATCTTAACCGTGACTGAAAACGGCTATGGTAAACGTACCGAACTGTCTGAATACCCATCTAAGAGCCGCGCGACCAAAGGTGTGGTATCGATCAAGGTGAGTGAGCGTAACGGTGCGGTTGTTGGCGCGGTACAAGTTGGCGGTAATGATGAAATCATGCTGATCAGCGACAAAGGTACCTTAGTCCGTACGCCGGCGAACGGTGTGTCTATCATCGGCCGTAACACCCAAGGTGTGACCATTATCCGTACTGCAAGTGATGAGAAAGTGGTTGGTCTGCAACGTATTGATGAGATCCAAGGCGACGAAGATGACGTCGAGCTGGATGAAAACGGTATGCCAATCGTCCCAGTTGTCGCTGAAGGTGACTCTGTTCAACAAGAGCCTTTAGAGGAAGAGGATGAACTGGAAGAAGAATTAGACGAAGACGAAGAGCTTGACGACGAGCAAGACGAAGACTAATTCGAGAGTATGAAAACGAGCGTCCAATTGGACGCTCGTTTTTTTCATGGCAACGTTTTATTTTATGAATTCTAATATCATGGTTTGTAAATAAGGAGAGTGGCAGTGAGCGCGATTTATAATTTCTGTGCAGGTCCTGCGATGTTACCCGCAGCGGTAATGAAAAAAGCACAACAGGAATTACTCGATTGGAATGGGCTAGGTGTCTCCGTGATGGAAGTCAGCCACAGAGGTAAGGAATTTATCGCGCTGACCAAGCAAGCTGAGGCGGATTTACGCGAGCTGATGCACATTCCACAAAACTATCATGTGCTGTTTATGCACGGCGGTGGTCGCGGTCAGTTCTCTGCCGTTGTGAATAATTTTTTAGGCAACCAAGGCCGAGCAATGTATTTAGTCAGTGGTCAATGGTCTTCTGCAGCATTAGCCGAAGCAAAAAAGCTGGCGGGCGACGCACAAATTGACAGCCTTAACATTGTTGAAAAACATAATGGACTCAATGCGGTAGTATTGCCTGAACTGCATAAAATTGATGCTGATTACCGTTATGTGCACTACTGCCCAAATGAGACAGTTGATGGTATCGAAATTTTTGATGAGTTAGACAGTCCATGGCCGATTGTCGCCGATTTATCGTCAACCATTATGTCGCGTGAAATTGATGTCAGCCGTTATGGTTTAATCTATGCTGGTGCACAAAAGAACATTGGTCCTTCGGGCTTATCCATCGTGATCGTGCGTGATGATATGTTGAAACTGCCGAGTTTAACCCAATCATCGATCATGGATTACCGTTTAGCGGTAGAGCATGACTCTATGTTCAACACCCCTCCAACCTTTGCTTGGTACTTAGCGGCGGAAGTGTTTGCTTGGCTCAAATCCTTAGGTGGTGTAGCCAGTATCGCGAAAATCAATCAGCAAAAAGCGCAAATGCTGTATGCCTGTATCGACGCCAATCCTTTCTATAAAAATGGTGTGGTGGCTGCGAACCGCTCACAAATGAACGTGACCTTTCAACTGGCGGATGAGTCCCTCGATGGCGCCTTCTTAAAAGAGGCCGAAGCGGCTGGCTTAGTGGCTTTAAAAGGGCACCGAATCGTCGGTGGTATGCGTGCAAGCCTATACAATGCAATGCCACTGGAAGGTGTTGCCGCGCTGGTGACATTTATGAATGAGTTTGCAGCGAAACATCACAAGATGTAGTCCGCGCTCGCCCAAGGCACATAAGTTTTAAGCTGTTATACGCAAAAGCGAATGCACATATGCATTCGCTTTTTTGTTGGCTGGATTTGGTTAACCCAGATAAGCTTGGGGCAATGGCACTTGTACCGAGCAAGCCTGTGAGCCGGCACGCATAACAGACTAATATACTTAGCAATCTATTGGGTAAGTTTTATCTTATTGTTTATCATGATTAAAAGTTGATATTTTGATTTTTACATAAGATAAATTACTAGGAAACCACTGATGGATTTAGCCAAGCTTTCGCGCATTAGTATGAAGCACTTAATCACTTTGCATGTGATGCTCGATACTCTGAGCGTTACCGCTAGCGCCGAACGTTTATGCTTAAGCCCTTCATCTGTCAGTAAAACCTTAAGCCAGCTTCGAGACAGTTTGAATGATGAACTGTTTTACCGTAACGGTAACTCACTGGTTGCAACGCCTTTAGCCAAACGATTAGGCCCAAGCGTGCAACAAATGATCAATGATATGAATCAGATCATGAGTCAAGATGCGTTTACCCCAACAAACTATGAGGGGCGGTTTACACTGGCAATGCGCGAAAGTACTTTTGAGCTGCTGGCCGCCAAACTCAGCGCCCATATTTTGGGTTTGGCGCCCCATATTCATCTCGATATTTACAGCAAAGACAATATCGGTTTTGATGGACTCATTAATGGCTCGTTAAATTTTGTACTGTTACCCCATGATTTGAGTCAGCCTAATCCTTCGCAAGATGATCTCGTGTGGGAAACCTTGTTCAGCGATGAAATGATTTGCTTAATGAACTCATCCCATCCCTTGGCCAAACAATCGCATATCAGCTTTGATGATTATCTCAGCTTCAGCCATATAGGCATCACAGATACGGATCTGAGTACACCTTATTTTGATATTTTACTCGCTCAGCAATCTCAAAAACGTGCGGTACCTATTTCGGTGCCAGACTTTGGCAGCGCGGCGTTAATGTGTCACCACAGTGAGCTGCTGTTTACCTGCTCGCGCCGCTGGGCATCTATCGCCAGCCAAGCCAAAGGTTTAACCGTCAAATCGTTACCCATCGAATATGGAAAAGTGGCTTATAGCCTCGTTTGGCATAAACAAAGTATGAAGGATCCCGCACTACGTTGGTTGTACGAGCAGATCCTGCTTTGTAGCCGTTAAAGGTAGATGGATGGTAACACGATATTTGTTAAACCTCGCTGGGCAAGGGAGGCCGCTAAGGCTTCAATATCAGTCTGTGTGCAACTAGACCAAGTTAATGCCTCATCAACCACGCCATGGTGGTGAAAGGCGTTTAATTTCACCCGGATATCGGCACCAAGTGTCAGTAAATAGCAAGATAGCGCGTCTATTTCCTGCTCAAAATCCGTAATACCCGGAATATGCAGCAATCTTACTTCATACAGTTTTTGCTGCTGCGCTAAGAGTTCAATCGATTTGAACACAGCATGGTTATCTCGCCCGGTAATGTATCTATGGGTTTCTCTTTGCCACGCTTTAAGATCCACCATAGCGCCGTCTAAAAACGGCAGCAGTTTATGCCAGCCTGTGAGGCTCAAACTGCCATTGGTATCGAGCATACAGGTTAACTGTGATAACTGCGGTGAGGCCTTAATTGCTTTAAATAATTCAATAATAAATGGCAGTTGTAGACTTGCTTCACCACCGCTCACCGTAATGCCATTAATAAAGTGACGCTGATGGTGAATAATCGCCAAGCTCTCTTCAACAGTGTATCGGGTGACTTTAGGATTGGCTTGTTGTGGACACACAGCAAGACAAGTATCGCACTGGCTACAACGATCTTTGTCCCAATGGATTTGATGCTTATTGTTAGCCTTTATCAATGTCAGCGCCTTGTCAGGGCAGGTGGCGATGCAATCGCCACAGCCATCGCATAAGCCTATGGTATGTGGGTTATGGCAGTTTTTACATTGATAGTTGCAGCCCTGCAGGAATAATACGAGCCTACTGCCAGGCCCGTCGACGCAGGAAAACGGCAATAGCTGACTAACTATTGCCTGCTTATTTATGGCCGGTTTAGTTAACGACACAGGGAGAATGCTCATGGGCAATTACGCGTGCTTGGCGTTGTAATATGCCGGTATTTTGTGCTGCTTCAGCCCCTAACCCCGTGGTATTAAGCCGCGAACCGCATTGTTTAAATGCTTCAATATCTGAGCGTTTTACCATATAGCCAGTGACACGCATTAAATCGTTAGAGGCCACATTGGCGGTAAATTCCCTAAAGCCTAACTCCAGTGCCGCTTTACACAGCTGGAACATAGCTTGAGGATTGGATTTGACGGTTTCATCTATGGTCAAAATATCGCTGATCCCCGCCGTATAATACTGGTGATGCTGCGCGAGGGCTTGAATATGGGCGATGGGATTGGGTTCCGTACCATAGGGAATACGCACGCCGGGCGTCACGTCTTTATCGAGACTGATACCGCCCTGTGAATGCAGCAGCGCTCGTCCATGGTAGCCATAGGTGACGGGCGTGGATTTTACTATGCTATCGAGGGCGGCAGAAATACGGTAGCCAAGTTGGTTCGCATCCATGCTATGACCATAGCCTGTGGGTTTGTTTGATTGAGATGATGTGTCTGTCTCATTTGTCATCTGAGTTTGCAGAATATTCACCGCTTCAGCCATACCGTAAATACCAAACATGGGGGCAAAGCGCGATTCATCAATCAATTGTTCTTTAACTAAAAAGCTATCAAAGAAGTGCGACTCTTGATGTAAAAAGGCCGAACGCGCCTCGATAAGTTCGAAGGTGAGTGAGCAGTAATAGGGCAAGACACGCTCAAAAAAGTCATTGATTGACGTTGCCTTCAATGCCACTTCTTTCAGATTGAGTCTAACCAAGGTATTAGCGCCGCCTGCTAAGGGTAATGCATTGTAGCAACTCACAATACCAAAGCCGCGCTTGTCAAATGCACTGGCATGCAGTGGATAATTGGCGATATGCGGTTTACTACACTGACAAATATTGGTTGCCGCAATTTGCAATAATTCATCCGGTGTGACGGCGGGGTCATACATAAAGGTCAAATTGGGGGCAACTTGTTTGAGTTCGGCATCGATGCGCAGTAGGGTTCGGCAAACAATATTGTCTGTTGGGCCAATATTGACGTGCATAAAGGCGTCGGGCAGGGTTCTGTCGAGCATGATCCAGAACAGCTTTAGTTTACGATAAAGGACATCCGCGTCCATTCCTTCCACGAAAGGCATCAAAATGTCGTCCAACTGACCTAAATACACGGGGATATTGGTCACCGATGGCACATGGTGATACAGAATCGTTAAGGCATTGAGGGCTTCGTCTAAATTCTGCGCAGGAACAAGCTCTAAATATTCAGAGCCTTGCTCAAGATAGCGGGCATAATCTGGCAATACATAGCGCGGTTTGAACGGTGTATGGCCTTCAAACATATCGCAGATAACGCCACCATTCATCGCTGCTTTTACCTCAGTCGATATTGGCAGATAGGGCAAACTTGCCTCAGCCTCCAACGCTAAATAGTTAGATTTTTGCTTAGGTGAAAGCTGCGACTTAGTGACAATTTGCATTAATTTATCTTGTAATAACATGGCGGAATATCCACAAGCTTAATAATGACGATTAATTTACTCAGTGGCTCTGGCTTTAAAAAGTGAAAATAGCCGTAGCCCAGATTTATAAAATGGAAATCCGCCGATTGAGATCACAACGTGCGGTTTATTGTGATAAGACCGTGGAGTCAACATCATTCAAATAGGGTTTTACGATTGAAAATAAATGCTTAAAGGGTGACGATGGCGTGGCTTATGAGGTTTTTTGGGGAGAAACGAAAAGGAAGACTCGTCAATCCAAACTAAATAGAACTTGAGTGTAATATTTACAAGCGATAGATAACTCTGCTGCATCCTAGATAGAGAATACAGCAGAGTAACTAGATGGTTAAAAAGTACTAAATCGCGTGTATTTAAAGCACTTGTATTTAAAGCGTGTATTTAAAGCACTTTTGCAATCGACTTAGCTAAGTAATCCACATTGTCTTCGCTTATGCCTGCAATGCTAATGCGGCTTGACCCCACCATATAAATGCTAAATTCTTTCTGTAGACGCGCCACTTGCTCAGGATTAACTCCAAGGAAGGAGAACATGCCTTTTTGGCGAGTGATAAAGCTAAAGTCGCGCTCAACGCCATTGGCTTTGAGTTTTTCAACTAAAATCGCGCGGCTACCGTTGATACGGTCGCGCATCACTTTGAGCTCATCAAGCCATTCTTGGGTTAATTCTTTTGATCCTAAAATCGTCTCAACAATCGCCGCGCCGTGGGCTGGCGGCATAGAGTAGAGGCAGCGAACCACATAAAGCAGTACAGATTGCGCAATGTTTGCCGTGTTCGCATCCTTTGCAACCACAGAGCAGGAACCGATACGCTCACGGTACAGACCGAAGTTTTTCGAGCAAGAGCTACACAGGATCATATTATCAACCGCGGCGGCCATTTTACGCACGCCGTAGGCATCAATATCCACTCCATCGCCAAAACCTTGGTAGGCCATGTCGATAAGTGGGGTAAAACCTTGCTCTTTGGTCAGTGCAACGACTTTATCCCATTGTTCAGTGGTCAAATCCATCCCACTTGGGTTATGGCAGCAGGCGTGTAATAACACTACGTCATCAGGACTTACTTGCGATAATGCAGCAAGCATCTCGTCAAATTTCAACGATTTACTATCGTAGTCATAATAGGGATAAGTTTTAACTGTGATCCCAGCAGCTTCGAATAAACCGGTATGGTTAGCCCATGTGGGATCGCTTACCCACAATACCGCATTAGGATTGCAACGCTTAATAAAGTCACCCGCAACACGCAGAGCGCCCGTACCGCCAGGTGTGGAAACAGTACGAATACGGTTAGCGATAATCGCGCTATGATCACTGCCAAAGGCTAATTCTGTCATCAGGGTATTAAATTGAGGCGAACCAGTTGGACCGATATAGACCTTTGTCGTCTCGGTTTCTAAACGAAATTTCTCGGCTTTTTTTACACAATTGAGAATGGGGGTGTTTCCCGCGGGATCTTTATAAACGCCAACACCTAAGTCTACTTTCTGTGGATGTGTGTCTTCGCGGTACTGGGTCAACAAGCCGAGGATCGGATCCGCAGGCATTGCGATGAGTGAGTTAAACATAGCTCCATCTACCTTTCTAGTTATTAAGCGACAGCATGAATCACATAGGATGTGCGTGATTTATCGATTGAAACCTAGGATAACGTGAATAGATGAAAACTTTAAAGTAAAAATGGTGTTTAGAGACCAATTAGTCTGGCAAAAAAGCCTGCCGAAAAAGCGTTTAGATCACAATTTCACCCATTATATTTAGTATTTTTGTTATTTTTAGGCTGACTTGAGTAAATTTCCGGTTTCAAAAGCCATTTTTTAGTAAAAAACGGTTGAATCCTGCGTCACTATCGGTAATTTTATAACGACGAAGCACCAACAAGGTCCCCAATCTCCTTTTATTAGTAACGTAAACTTGACGTCCTGTAGCGTGAAGTTGCCATTAGCCTATTCAGTTCGCGTGATGACATCAATCACGCCCAAAGAGAAAGAAGATTTATTCATGAAGCAATTACGTCTTGAACCTGTTGTGCAAGTCCGCGGTGAGATCAATATTCCCGGCTCAAAAAGTATTTCTAACCGCGCTTTATTATTGGCGACCTTAGCCAAAGGTACCACCACGCTCACCAATCTGCTCGACTCCGATGATATTCGCCACATGTTGGCGTCTTTAAAGCAGTTAGGGGTTGAATACCGTCTATCGCAAAACAACACTGTCTGTGAACTCATAGGGTTAGGTGGGACGATTTCGGCAGACAGCGCGCAAACGCTGTTTTTAGGCAATGCGGGCACGGCAATGCGGCCATTGTGTGCTGCGCTGACCTTGGGGCGAGGCGAATTTACCTTAACCGGCGAGCCGCGCATGGAAGAGCGTCCTATCGGTGACTTAGTCGATGCCTTAAGGCAACTTGGTGCCAATGTTGTGTATTTAAAAAATGACGGTTTCCCGCCTCTAACCATTAATGCGACAGGTCTTAATGGTGGCGATGTGGAAATTGCCGGCGATCTGTCTAGCCAATTCTTAACGGCGTTGTTAATGGTTGCGCCCCTTGCGAAAGGTAGCGTGAATATTCATGTTAAGGGAGAACTGGTTTCTAAGCCTTATATCGACATCACCTTAGCGCTGATGGCGCAGTTCGGGGTTAAGGTCATCAATCATCATTACGCTCGCTTTGAGATCCTCTCTGGGCAGCAGTATGTATCACCGGGTAAAGTACTTGTTGAAGGGGATGCATCCTCTGCATCGTACTTTTTAGCCGCAGGTGCCATCAAAGGTGGTGAGGTGAAAGTCACAGGAGTGGGGCGTTTAAGCATTCAGGGCGATGTAAAATTTGCCGATGTGCTGGAAAAAATGGGTGCCGATATTGAGTGGGGCGATGATTATATTATTGCCCGTGGCGCGCCGTTAACTGCGGTTGATTTAGACATGAATCATATTCCCGATGCGGCGATGACCATTGCTACCGCCGCCTTGTTTGCTAAGGGCACGACCACCATTCGTAACATTTATAACTGGCGCATTAAAGAGACCGACCGTTTGGCGGCGATGGCAACTGAGCTGCGTAAAGTCGGCGCGTTAGTCGAAGAGGGACATGATTATATTCAAATCACGCCGCCAGCTGTGCTGAATACCGCAGAGATTGACACTTATAACGATCACCGCATGGCCATGTGCTTCTCCATGCTGGCCTTTGCCGATTGCGGGATCACTATTAATGATCCTGACTGCACCTCGAAAACCTTCCCTGACTATTTTGCTCAATTTGCCAGTCTGAAGGCCTAACGTTTTCAGCTAACAGATTGACTTCTGACCATATCAAACAAAAGAAGCCGCATTTGAGCGGCTTCTAAACTTCATAAAAAATCCACGGATTTTATTTGTATATTATTGTACAATGCGGCGCGCTCATTTTCGGGGCTCTACTTATGAACTCACGGATGATGATTATTTTTTGCGGAGGAATGTATGTCTGAACGGGCTCCTGTAGTCACAATCGACGGCCCAAGTGGTGCTGGTAAAGGGACCATTAGCCAATTATTGGCTAAGCATCTAGGTTGGCAACTGCTTGATAGTGGTGCAATTTATCGAGTACTTGCACTAGCTGCCATTCATCACGACGTAGAATTGGAAAATGAAGAGTCCATCACCTTGCTAGCTTCACACCTCGATGTGAAATTTTTAACGGGCAATGAGAAAGACCCCGTTCAAGTGATCTTAGAAGGTGAAGACGTCACCACAGCGATACGTACCCAAGAATGTTCAAATGCTGCCTCTAAAGTGGCGGCGTTTCCCCGTGTTAGGGAAGCCTTATTGCGTCGCCAACGAGCCTTTAGAACGGCACCGGGATTGATCGCCGATGGCCGCGATATGGGGACGGTAGTTTTCCCAACAGCATCGGCTAAATTATATTTAACGGCATCTGCACAAGAGCGGGCTCAAAGACGCTATAATCAGTTGCAGGACAAGGGCTTCGATGTTAATATCGAGCGCCTTTTAGCTGAAATTATCGAACGTGATGACCGCGATATAAATCGTCCTGTGGCACCATTGGTCCCAGCCGAGGATGCGCTCGTTATCGATACAAGCGATAAAGGTATTGATGAAGTACTGGAGCTTGCGCTCAACTTTATCAAGCAAAAATTATCCAGCACTAACTAAAATTATTGCTCGGGTAGGTATTCGTATTAAGGATGATACGGATAATTTGACTGACTCCACGTCTAGGATTGACTGTGGTTTATTACATTAAAGTAACTTAAACATGACTGAATCTTTTGCTGATCTATTTGAACAATCCCTTCAAACTCTGGAATTCCGTCCAGGCTCTATCGTTCGTGGTACTGTAGTTGCTATCGAAAACGGTATGGTTCTGGTTGATGCAGGTCTGAAGTCTGAAAGCCCAATCCCAGCTGAACAATTCAAAAACGCTCAAGGTGTTTTAGAAATCGCTGTTGGTGATGAAGTTGACGTAGCTCTTGACTCTGTTGAAGACGGCTTCGGTGAGACTCAACTGTCTCGGGAAAAAGCGAAACGTCACGAAGCTTGGATCGTTCTGGAAAAAGCTTACGAAGATGCTGAAACTGTAATCGGTATCATCAATGGTAAAGTGAAAGGCGGTTTCACTGTTGAATTAAACGGTATCCGTGCCTTCTTACCAGGTTCTCTAGTTGACGTGCGCCCAGTTCGTGACACCGCTCACTTAGAGTACAAAGAATTAGAATTCAAAGTTATCAAACTAGACCAGAAGCGTAACAACGTTGTTGTTTCTCGTCGTGCAGTTATCGAATCAGAAAGCAGCGCTGAGCGTGATGCACTGTTAGAAAACCTGCAAGAAGGTCAAGCAGTTAAAGGTATCGTTAAGAACCTGACTGACTACGGTGCATTCGTAGATTTAGGTGGCGTTGACGGTCTGTTACATATCACTGATATGGCATGGAAACGCGTTAAGCACCCATCTGAAATCGTCAACGTTGGTGACGAAATCAACGTTAAAGTACTGAAGTATGATCGTGAGCGCACTCGTGTGTCTCTAGGTCTGAAACAACTTGGCGAAGATCCATGGTTAGAAATCAGCAAGCGCTACCCAGAAAACACTAAGTTAACTGGTCGCGTAACTAACCTGACTGACTACGGTTGTTTCGTTGAAATCGAAGAAGGCGTTGAAGGTTTAGTTCACGTTTCTGAAATGGATTGGACTAACAAGAACATCCACCCATCTAAAGTGGTTAACTTAGGTGATGAAGTTGAAGTTCTGGTTCTGGACATCGATGAAGAGCGTCGTCGTATTTCTCTAGGTCTGAAGCAATGTAAGACCAACCCATGGGATGACTTCGCAACTCGTTACAACAAAGGCGACAAGGTTTCTGGTAAGATCAAGTCAATCACTGACTTCGGTATCTTCATCGGTCTTGACGGCGGTATCGATGGTTTAGTTCACTTGTCTGACATTTCTTGGAACGGCACTGGCGAAGACGCAGTATCTGAGTACAAGAAAGGCGACGAAATCCACGCAGTGGTTCTGTCTGTTGACCCAGAGCGTGAGCGTATCAGCTTAGGTGTTAAACAAACTGAAGACGACCCATTCAACGCTTACTTAGCTGACAAGAAGAAAGGTACTATCGTACACGGTACTGTTTCTGCTGTTGATGCTAAAGGTGTGACTGTTGAACTGGCTGACACTGTTGAAGGTTACATCCGTGTAGCTGACATCAGCCGTGAGCGCATCGAAGATGCATCTACTGTTTACTCAGTAGGTGACGCAATCGAAGCTAAGTTCATGGGTGTTGACCGTAAGAACCGTTCTATCAGCCTGTCAATCAAAGCGAAAGACGAAGCTGAAGAAAAAGAAGTAATGGCGACCTTGAATAAACAAGAAGACGCTGTTATTAGTAATGCAATGGCTGAAGCGTTTAAAGCAGCTCGCAAATAATCGCCTGTTGTATGGGGAGATTTTCTCCCCATTAGGTGACTGTGTTTGGCTTGATAATAGGGGATAGCTAGGATGACAAAATCCGAACTGATCGAAAAACTCGCCACCAGGCAGTCGCAGCTGTCGGCGAAAGAGGTAGAAGGCGCAATCAAAGAGATGTTGGAGCAAATGGCATCAACATTAGAAAGCGGTGATCGTATTGAGATCCGTGGCTTTGGTAGTTTCTCGCTTCATTATCGTGCGCCGCGTACTGGCCGCAATCCAAAGACGGGTTCATCCGTCGAATTGGAAGGCAAATACGTCCCGCACTTTAAGCCAGGCAAAGAACTGCGCGAACGCGTTGACGCTGTCAATGTTTAATTGACCGCATTGCAAAAAGCCTCCGCAAGGGGGCTTTTTTATATCTAATGTAAGGCAAAGCTGGTCAGCTCAGTAAATTTCTTGGATAATCAGAAAATTGAAAGGCGTTTAAGGGAGTGCGACGTGAAATCTTTTGTAGCGACAGTCCTAGTGGCACTGTTATTTATAGTGGCTTTGATTTTTGGCGCACGTAATGAACAAGTCGTGACAATCAGCTACTTTGTGGCACAAGGGGAGTACCGTTTACCCGTTGTGTTAGCGATTGTTTTCTTTGCAGGCTTTATGCTTAGTTGGTTGGTAGCGAGCTATTATATTGTTAAACTTAAATTGGCTTTAGCGGCAACGAAAAAGAAATTAACGGTTCAAACTGCTAAAAAACCTCAAGGTGTAGACGCCTAATATGCTTGAGATCCTCTTCCTGTTGCTTCCTATTGCTGCCGGTTACGGTTGGTATATGGGGCGGCGGAGCATAAGGCAAAATCAGAGCAATCAGCGTAAACAATTAAGTCGTGATTATTTCACCGGCTTAAATTACTTATTGTCTAACGAGTCGGACAAAGCGGTCGACTTGTTCATCAGTATGCTCGATGTAGACGATGAAACCATCGACACCCATCTATCCCTCGGTTCCTTATTCCGTAAGCGTGGAGAGGTTGACCGCTCGATTCGTATCCATCAAAACTTAATTGCCCGTCCTACGCTCACCAATGAGCAGCGCGATATCGCCATGATGGAGCTGGGCAAAGACTATCTTGCCGCGGGATTTTACGACCGTGCTGAAGAAATTTTTCTGAATTTGGTGAGTCAAGATGACCACAGCGAAGAGTCTGAAACTCAGCTGATTGCGATTTACCAAGTGATAAAGGAATGGCAAAAAGCCATCGATATCACCAAACGTTTAAGCCGTAAACGTCAACTCGTACTCAAACCGATAACTGCCCATTTTTATTGCCAACTTGCCGATGAAACCAGTGATGATGCTGAGAAGGTCAAGCTACTGCAACAAGCCTTAAAACAAGATCCCAAATGTGGCCGAGCCTTATTGACTCTTGCCAAGAAATTTCTCGATGCGAAGGATTACAGTCAGTGTAAATCCATGCTGATAGCATTAAAAAAGGCCGATATTGAGCTTTTTGCTGATGCACTGCCGACGGCTAAAGAAGTATATCGCGATACTCAAGATAAAGAGGGCTATCAAGAGTTATTAGCTGGCGCTATGGCTGAAGGTGCTGGCGCATCCGTAGTGGTGGCGCTTGCCCAACATATGATAAGCCTTGATGAGATTAAAGCTGCTGAAAACATGGTGCTCGATGCGCTTTATCGCCATCCGACCATGAAGGGTTTTCAGCACTTAATGCAAATGCATCTACGCCAAGCAGAAGAAGGGCAAGCTAAACAAAGTTTGACAATGCTTGAGCAACTTGTTGAACAACAAATTAAATTCCGGCCAAGCTACCGCTGTAAAGAATGTGGTTTCCCATCCCATACACTATATTGGCATTGTCCTTCTTGCAAAAAGTGGGGCACCATTAAACGGATCAGAGGCTTGGACGGTGAATAACTTCTTTAAATATCTAGTTAGTGTAACCCTGTTGGAGAGATGATGACGACTAAACCTATCCTCGTAGCGCTTGATTACGATAATAAAAACCACGCTTTACAATTGATAGATCAACTCGATCCCAACATGTGTCGCCTGAAAGTTGGCAAAGAAATGTTTACCCTGTTCGGCCCGCAATTGGTTAAAGATATCCATGACCGTGGCTTCGATCTTTTCCTCGACTTAAAATTTCACGATATCCCTAATACGGTTGCGAAAGCGGTTGCTGCTGCAGCGGAACTTGGTGTGTGGATGACGAATGTCCATGCCAGTGGCGGCTTAGCGATGATGGAAGCGGCGAGAAAAGCTTTGCTGCCTTACGGTAAAGAGGCGCCAATGCTGATTGCTGTGACGGTATTAACCTCTATGAGCGATGACGATCTGAAGCTCGTCGGCATTGATGTGCCAGCATTTGAGCATGTTCAGCGTTTAGCTAAATTGACTAAACAAGCCGGACTTGATGGTGTTGTCTGTTCAGCCCAAGAAGCGAGCGTGCTTAAGTCTTTATTAGGTCAAGACTTTAAACTTATTACACCCGGCATTCGCCCTGTGGGTAGTGAGGTTGGCGACCAACACCGTGTGATGACGCCGCCTGAGGCGCTTGCTGCCGGTTCTGATTATTTAGTGATTGGTCGTCCGATCACTAAGGCGACAGATCCTCTGGCTGCGCTGCAGGCGATTCACCAATCTTTGCTTTAGTATACTGAACAGCACACTATTTAGCTGTTAAGGTTCGTATTCGCGACAAACTTTAACCGTTCACGGAGAACGTCCATGCTCAATACTACGATGTTTAATTATCAGGGGAAGAATGTAGTCGTTGTCGGTGGTACCAGTGGCATAAACCTCGCAATTGCCATTGTGTTTGCCCATGCGGGAGCCAATGTGGCGGTGGCGAGTCGCAGCCAAGATAAAGTCGATGCTGCGGTGTTACAGCTCAAACAGGCGAATCCAGATGGGATCCATCTTGGGGTGAGTTTTGATGTCAGGGATTTAGCCGCAGTAGAACAGGGCTTTGAAACCATCGCCTCAGAATTTGGTTTTATTGATGTATTGGTGAGCGGCGCTGCGGGCAATTTTCCAGCAACTGCCGCTAAGCTTTCGGCGAATGGTTTTAAAGCTGTCATGGATATTGATTTATTGGGCAGTTTCCAAGTACTGAAAACAGCTTATCCTTTACTGCGTCGCCCACAGGGGAATATTATTCAAATTTCTGCGCCACAGGCATCGATTGCGATGCCAATGCAGGCCCATGTTTGTGCGGCAAAAGCGGGGGTTGACATGCTGACGCGAACCTTAGCTATTGAATGGGGCTGTGAAGGCATTCGAATTAACTCCATTATTCCAGGCCCGATTACAGGCACCGAAGGCTTTAATCGTTTAGCGCCGAGCGCTGCACTACAGCAACAAGTGGCACAATCGGTACCGTTAAAACGTAATGGGGAAGGGCAAGATATTGCCAACGCAGCGTTATTTTTAGGCTCTGAGCTGGCATCCTATATCACGGGTGTTGTACTTCCCGTCGATGGAGGTTGGTCACTGGGCGGTGCCAGTATCGCGATGACTGCCTTAGGTGAATTAGCAGCAAAGGGCAGTAACTAAATAGTTATAACTCATTTATTTAATAGAAAATCGGGTGAAAATCCATGGCGAATGCATTACAAGAGCAGCTACTGAAAGCTGGACTTGCCAGTAAACAAAAAGTGCGTGATGTAAAAACGCAAAAGCGTCGCGATAAAAAGGCGCGGGTTGACGATGGCTCAAGCGCGTTAAAACTTGAGATTGCCGAGCAAAAACGCTTACAAGCTGAAAAAGACAAAGCCCTCAATGAACAACGCTTTGCAGAGGCAACGGCCCGAGGACAAGTGCGAGGATTAGTGAGTGAATTCACGCAATTTGCTATCAAGATCCCAAGTCATGCCGAGATCAAATTCAACTATACGCTCGACAATAAAATTTACTCTGTCTATATCGATGAGAAAATTCAATCCGAATTGCTTAAAGGCCAATTAGGGATTGTTCGATACGAAGATAAGAGCTACCTCGTCCCCCACAAGCTTGCCGAACGTGTGAATCTATTGGTGCCACAATGGTGCGGCTATTTGTGGCAACAGGATGCGGGTAAGGCCGTAGAAGTCGAAGATGACCCTTATGCTGATTATGCGATCCCTGACGATTTAATGTGGTAATCAATACGTTAATCGTGAGCTAAGCCGACGACAACCAAGTTTACTTCTCGCTACACTATAACCCTTAAGGTCACTTAAGGGTTTTTTATTGCCCGTTCTTCACTCTGTTATGTTGCGTAGATTAGTGCTTAGCATCAAAGTGAATTTGTAATGAGATTGTTTTCTGTATAGAACTGGTATAAATTAAAACAACTGTTTAAATCCTACGTTTAAGAGTCTCCCAATGAATCCTTACCAAGCCCCGTTAGCAGATATGCGTTTCTTACTGGAACAGGTTTTTGATGCCCCAAATACGTGGTCACAATTACCTGAGATTGCAGAAATGGTTGATATGGATACGGCCAATGCAATCCTTGAAGAAGCGGCAAAAATCAGTGCTGAATTAATCCATCCGCTAAACCGTGCTGGTGATGAGCAAGGCGTTTTACACCAAGATAATGGTGTGATTACCCCTGAGGGGTATAAAGCCGTATATAAGCAATATTCTGAAGGTGGTTGGGTAGGCCTATGTGGTGAGCCTGAGTTTGGTGGTATGGGCATGCCCAAAATGCTTGGTGTATTAGTGGATGAAATGGCCTACAGTGCCTGCAACGCGTTTACGCTTTATGGCTCATTAACCGCGGGGGCAGCTTTGTGTATCAATGCCCACGGTAGCGAAGCATTAAAACAAGCTTATTTACCCAAGTTATATTCTGGTGAATGGGCTGGAGCGATGGATATGACAGAGCCACAAGCTGGCTCTGATCTGCGTAATATTCGCACTCGCGCTATTCCATTGGAGGACGGCAGTTATGCGATCAGTGGCAGCAAAATTTTTATTACTGGTGGCGATCACGATCTAACTGAAAACGTCATTCACTTAGTGCTGGCAAAATTACCAGAAAGCAAAGGTATTTCACTGTTCCTCGTACCCAAAATCACGGTTAATGATGATGGCAGCTTAGGTGAGGCTAATGGTGTTAGCGTGGGGTCAATCGAGCACAAAATGGGCCTTAAAGGCTCAGCAACCTGCGTGATGAATTTTGATGAAGCAAAGGGCTATCTGATTGGCCAGCCTAATCGTGGCTTGGTTTGTATGTTCACCATGATGAACTACGAACGTTTAGCTATTGGTATTCAAGGGCTTGGCAGCGCACAAGCCGCATATCAAATGGCCGCCTATTATGCTAAAGAGCGCAATCAAGGCGTTGCTGCCGGTGGCTCACCCACGGGAAGCGATTCTGATCCTATTATCGTCCATGGCGATGTGCGCCGTATGCTACTGACAATCCGCGCGATGACAGAAGCGGGACGTGCCTTATCCATATTTACCGGCAAACAGCTCGATTTGGCGAAATATGCTCAAGATGAGGTTAAAGCTAAAGCTGCCCGCTACGTGGGTTTATTAACACCCGTTGCTAAAGCGTTTTTAACTGACCGTGGTTTAGACGCGACTATCATGGCGCAGCAAGTCTTTGGTGGACATGGTTATATTCGTGAAACAGGCATTGAGCAATTGGTACGTGATACCCGCATTGCGCAAATCTATGAAGGTACAAATGGTATTCAAGCCATTGACTTCCTTGGTCGAAAAGTCACTGGCGACAACTTAGCGACGCTAAAAGAGTTTGTGGCCGAATTAAAAGCACAAATGCGTGAATTTACACAGGTCGACGGTGTAAAAGTTGCCGCCGTTTGTGCTCGTTTAGATGCTTTAGTCCATGTGGCCGAATCGATCAATGAGCAAAAACTGACTCAACCTGCGTTAATCAATGCTTGTGCAGTCGACTTTTTAGATGCCTTTGGTTACAGCTTATATGGTTTTTATTGGCTAGCCATGTTGGATAAGGTCCCTAGTGCAGAGGATAAAAACTTTGCCGAGCAAAAAGCTTACCTAGCTAAATTCTATTTTGATAAGTTATTGCCTAAGGCCGATTATCATTTAGCGCAAGTGCGTGCGGGTGATGCCAGTACTATGGCAATGCCAGCAGAATTATTCTAAGTTTGGATTGGTGAGATAAATGATGTAAAAAGCACTGATTTATCAGTACTTTTTAGTTTTGTCAGTCAATTAATTTAACCGTGTTGAGTTCTTTAGTCGATGTTTGGTTTGTTTGTGCCTGTTGCTCAACCGTAGTTATGAGACGAGTCAAAAAGTCAGCGCTAAACGCAGGCGTGCGTTGTTTTTTCGTTTCAGGACTAATGCCATTCTCAAGCACCACAAATAAGATATTCCGCTGTGGTATTCGAATAAAACCAGCTAAATTGGCAACCCCTTGCATTGAACCTGTCTTGGCAAAAACACGGTTTTTGAGCGGTGGTTGAGTGTAACCTTGTCGATATTTTAGCGTACCGCTGACTCCCGCCTCGGGCAAACTGTCAATCAGACTGTGAAAGCGGGCATCTTGATAAATTAGTGTAAGCACATTGGCTAATTGCCTTGCGCTCAATAAGTTATAACGAGAAAGCCCTGAACCATCGACGATATTGGCGTGGGTTAAATCTACTCCCAAATCGCTAAGGATATGGCGCATGGCCGCCGCACCATTGGTAAAATTTCCTTGGGTTTTGTAATAGCGTTGTCCGACTAACTTAAACAGGCTGTCGGCGATCAGATTATCCGACTTAAGCAACATAGTCTTTAACAACTCCGGCAAAGGCGCACTACTGTGACTGGCGATAAGTTTTGCCTTTAAAGGTATTGCGTTGCCAATTTTAACTTTACCCGAGAGCGACATTTCCCCCTTGAGTATGGCCGTTAACGTATCCATGGCGAATTTTTCAGGATCGGTTATTGCGATAGCGAGGGGAATAGCCTCACTGCCAGGATAACATCCCCGAAGGTGATATTGATTTTGCCCAAGTCGCACTAAATCGAGCTGACAAAAATCATGGCTAGCTTTGGGAGAGAATATCGCGTCACTGCTGACCTTTACCCCAAAACTAGATACCCTTAATTTGACCTCAGAGGAATGCTTGCTCGAGCTTGGAACGAATTGCCCATAAACACAGTTTTGATTGATGATGTAACTCGACACCGGCGCCGCAAAACAAATGCCGAGGTCGTCCCACACCCAGCCAGGAGCTTGTAATTGCTCTTGTTTATCACCGATAAGATAAAGATGCCCGTCAATACTGTTGATGCCCTGTTTTTGTAGGTGGGCAAACAAGGCCTTAAGATCGTCTTGAGTGAGGGTAGGATCGCCACTAAAGCGCAGATAGACACTTCCCGCAATATGGCCTTGGCGAATGGGTGCATCGCTCCACAGCTCCGTCACATAACGAAAATCGGCCCCAAGGTTGGCCAATGCTGTGACGGCAGTAAGGACCTTTTGTGTGCTGGCGGGGATAAACAAGGTATCAGCTTGCTGGCTATAAAGCTGTTTACTGTTCGTCATATCCAGTGCCAGCAGCGCAATTTGCGAGTGACGTGGTGCAATATCATTAATTTGTTGACTCAAGATCGCATGTTGAATATCTGCAGTCGTAGCCCACAGCTGATGTGGTAATAGGGCTGTTGCGACTACCGTTAGCAATATGCCTGCCGAACGCTGTAAATTGAATAATGGGGAGAACGTTTCCATGTCTGTTGTATGTTTACTCTCTTAATTAGCGGTCATGACTGCCATCATCTTTTTCCATCAGACGATACAACCTTAGGGTAACAAATAAAACCAAGCCAATAAAAAGTGGCAAAATGAGTAATCCAAGTTGCGCTTTAAAATGAAAAATGCCCCACGCTAAAGCTAAAGTCAGTGCGAGGGTTAACAGGATTTTTTTATTCATAGCGTTTTGCAGTGTTGACTGGTGACGTTTTAGTTTACGCTAAAACACGTAAAACGGGCATGCTTGCATTAGGAGCAACCCATATTTTGTGATTAAACTACCATTTTGGGCACCCTATGTAGATAAGCAAAATGAACAACCGATAAAGAGTGCAAGCGTATTTGGTTAGTCGTTGAAGTCGGCTTGTCTGCTCGTATATATTTAGGCTGAACCGACGTAATTTTACACTTATTATTGCCAATGACTTGTTTCAGCTCAAATTACCAGCAAAATAGGCGTTACGCCGCGCTCTTTTCATCGAAAAGTCTTGCCGAGTTGCAGTGAAGTCGGTAATTTCTACCCCTTACGATTTTAGGATCTTAGGTAACCACTAAAACCATGCCTCATATTAGTATGCGCGGCTTACCCCAGGCAGTCGTTGCAGAGCTTAGCCAAACATTACTGCAGTCTTTGGCGGCTATATGTAAAGGTAAAGCAGAGAGTTTTACATTAGATTGGATCCCCAGCATCAGTTACCGTAATGGTAGAATTGATCAGCGTTTTGTCCAAATCGAATTGCTTTGGTTTCCGGTAGACCCTGATATTCATCTTAAAGTAGAACAAACAATCAGACTGGCAGTGACAGAAGCCTACCCAGAATTAACACAGATTGCTGTGATGTTTTTGTCACTGACCCCAAGCGCTTCCTATCGGGGTGGTCAGCATGTTTAAAGGAGGATGCCTTGCTAGATAAGCTTGGTGGAATAGCCGTTCAACCCGAGGCTTTAACGTGGTTGCTTACGCCATGCCGATTTAAGGCAGAGTTACTTACTCGCATCGAAAATGCCAAGAACAGCATCTACATCGCTGCACTCTATTTAGAAGATGATGAAGCAGGGCGGGAGATTTTACAGGCCTTGATGACGGCGAAGGCTAAAAATCCTGCGTTAGATATCAAAATTTTGGTCGATTTTCACCGTGCTAGACGTGGCTTGATTGGTCATAAGGGTGATAGCGGTAATTATTTGATGTACCGCAAAGTGATGGCTGAAGCTGAATATCCTATCGAGATTATGGGCGTACCAGTCAAATCCCGTGAATTTATGGGTGTATTACACCTTAAAGGCTTTGTAATTGATGATGCCGTGATTTATAGCGGCGCAAGTCTTAATAATATCTATCTACAGCAAAACGATAAATACCGTTTCGACCGCTACCATGTGATTGAGTCAGCAGAGCTGGCACGCAGCATGCGGGCAATGATCCAACGTTATATCATTGCCGATCCAGCAGTGACATCACTCACTCAAGATCCGCAGCAGGAAGTGTTACCGCCTAAAACCGATGTGCGCAGCTTTAAATTACGTTTGTCACAGGCACAGTACGAGTTTAACGCAACTCGGACAGGTAATCGGGTAACACCATTACTGGGCTTAGGCCGTAAACATAATTTATTGAATAAAGCGGTTATTGCGATGGTTGAGGAGTCAAAAGATAGACTCTTTATCTGCACACCTTACTTTAACCCTCCTTATATATTAGTCCGTGCCTTAGCTAAACATCTGCGCAACGGCAAACGGATTGATATTGTCGTCGGCGATAAAACGGCGAATGACTTTTATATTCCGCCTGAGCAAGATTTTTCCACCATCGGTGCCTTGCCGTATTTATATGAACAGTCGCTGCGTAAATTTGCCAAACGTCAGCAGTGGGCGATTGATAATGGCCAGCTCAATATTCACCTGTGGAAGCATGGGATCAACAGTTACCACCTCAAAGGTATCAGTGCCGATGGGCGTAAGCATTTGATCACAGGCTCAAATCTAAACCCTAGAGCATGGGCGTTGGATTTAGAGAATGGGCTCTTGATCCACGATGAAACAGGTAGCTGGAAGGCGCAATTTGAGGCCGAGCAAGCGCATATTCTTGAGCATACACAGAGGTTATATCACTATAGCCAAGTGGATACCTTGCAAAGCTATCCCGATCCGGTGAAGAAGATTATGAATCGTATTAGAAGATTAAAAGCAGACTTTTTACTAAGACGAATCCTGTAATCGATAAGCATCAGATAAAACTAAAGCCCACATAAGTGGGCTTTGTTATTTTGATAGAGCAAACCTCAGGTTTTTTGCGGCAATAGTGTTTGATGGGTATCATTTTGATCTCGGGCATAATGCAAGGCCACAATCACTAAAAGCACCATCAGCGCGCTCAGTAAACCGATACTTAACTGGCCTCCCATAGGTACGAGCGACATGGTTAATGCCGCCAGCCCTGCGCCAAAGTTTTGTAAACCACCCAGCAAAGCCCCCGCAATGCCAGCTTGACGCGGAAAAGGTTCTAACGCAGCCGAGGTTAATGTCGGAAATAACATGCCTGCGCCGCTGAAAAATAAAATTGAGCCTATCAACAAACTCCAGCCTACAACCAGTTGAAACAACCCAGGGATCAACATAAACAATGCGCCAGCACCGAGCAAGGCAACACCTTGAAATACGGTTCGTTGTGCTTGTTTTTGTCTTCCTGCTACCAGTGCACCGAGTAAATAACCGGGGATAGGCGCCACAAAATAGCAGCTCACCAAAAAGATGAGAGTTGCAAATATTGGCCATAGAGCACGCCCGCAATGGCTTCAAAGGCGGCAATCCCCGCAAAGGTGGCGATTAATGAAAATAGATATGCCCTAAAACTGCGGTGGCGTAGCACATGGCGATAGGAGGCTAACACTGGTTGTTGTTCTCGTTTGTCTTTTGGTAAAGACTCTTTAAAACCAAAACAAAGCAGTAACCAAACAAAGACGCCAAACCCAAATAACACCCAGTAAACGGCTTGCCAACCTAAGTAGGCTGAAGCAAGGCTCCCTAAGAAGGGTGCCACCAAGGGTAAAAACACCACCGCCATGGACACATAGCTATTAAATTTAACTAAGTTATCGCCAAAGTAATGATCCCTAGGAATGCTGCGGCACAGGGCGCCTGCACTGGCTGTGCCAAGGCCTTGAAGCAGACTCGCGCAAATTAACTGATTAAAGCTTGTGGCTTGTGTGGCAATTAACGCGCCGATCATAAAAATCCCAATACCAACCAACAGTGGGAGTTTTCGCCCATAGCGGTCAGATAATGGGCCGTAGATAAATTGACATAAACCGTAGGCGAGCAGATAACAGGCCATGACTGCTTGTAGCTTGCTTGCATCGACGGCTAAACCTTGGGCAATCAGCGGGAGTGCTGGCACAAAAATCGTTTGGGCCATTTGTCCACAGGCCACCATAAAGACCAGCATAAAGAGCAATCGAGTGGTACTTCCTGCTGATGAAGCCGACGCTTTTAATGAGATTAAAGACGGTTTTTCGCCTGACATCATAATTCCGTAAAAAAGCACAGTTGAACAATGGCGCGCATCTTACGCCCAAAATTGAGTAGTTCAATGGCTAATAGTCTTGATTTTCAGGAATATTTTTTCATCCAACCCATAAGTTTTTCTATGCTTTTATGGCTGTAAAACTAAGCTTACACTTGGTTTTTATCTTGTTAATCAGGTTTTGTAATTGATAAAGGGTGGATTCTTAAGTCAACAATATAACGCGTTTATTAACATGGGTTTTGATCAATAACGAGATATTCGTAGCAGAGAAATTGAATGGAGAGAAAACCTCTCCATTTTGGCAAGCGCGGTTTTGGGCTGAAATATGATAACGCGATATTAATTTTGCAGTGTTTCTAAGCCTGTTAATATCTGGTAACCCGCGGTTACCCGTGGCGGCACGGGATAATTTTTATTACTCAATAACACCAATGCCAGCTTTTTAGCTGGAATATATGCCACATACGCAGCAAAACCACCCGTTGAGCCAGTCTTATTTATCCAGACATTTTGCTGTGGCGCTTGGGGTGGTGTAATGGCTTTCACTGGCATGCTGCCAAACACTACATCTTGAGTATGTCCAGTGAGGAGCTTATCAAGGGCAATCGGATACGGATATTGCTCCCAAATCAGCGCTTGAGTCATCATGCCGACATCAAAATAGCCCGTATGGGTGGCATCAATGGCACGTTGCAACCTTGCAGGCACCGCATGCTGCTGCATATTGGTTTCAACAAAACGGAGCAGATCTACAACCGTCGTTTTTATTCCGTAGGCCTCATCGGCTAACACACCGGGATTGAGGCGTACTGGCTGATCTTGCTTATTGTAGCCTTGGGCGTAGTCAGTCATTTTATTGGTTGGAACCATAAAATAGCTGTTTGTCATGCCAAGTTGTCGAAAGAGAGTTTGCTCTACGGCCTCAGGAAAACCTTGACCAAGCTGCTTTGCCGCGATCACACCGAGAATACCAATGCTGGGATTGGCATAATTGCGGTGAGTACCTGCGGCATAAGCTGGTTGCCAGGCTTTTAAATAGCTTATTAACTCAGCATTATTGGCTATATTATCAGGGACCTGCATGGGCAGATTTCCCGCTGTATGGGTGGCTAAATGAATAAGATTGACCTGGTCAAAATGGCTACCGGTTAATTCAGGCAGATATTGGCTTACCTTATCTGTTAGCGTCAGTTTACCCTCAAGTTGAGCGTATGTTGCGAGGGTCGCGGTAAAGGTTTTACTGATAGAACCAATCTCAAATAGGGTATTTTCATTCACCTTTTCCCCTGTCTTTTTTGAACTGACACCATAAGAAAAGAAGTACTGTTGTCCATTGATACTTACCCCGATTGCAATCCCAGGGATCCCATATTCGTTCATTAAAGGATTAACAGTAGAATCGATAAGGGCTTCTATAGTCTGGGCATTCGGAGGGAAGCTGACGCCCCGTTGTGGCGCGGCATTTACCATTAATGGTGTCACTGCTAGCAATATTCCGCCAAAAATGATCGAGCCTACGTTGTGTGAACTTAATTGTGTAGATAACAAAGCGAAGCGGGTGAGCTTTACCGCTTGCAAGATAGACGTGGGCATATAATTCCTTGCATTTTTGTTGGGGCCTGCAAATGGCACTGATTCAACATAGATTGATGAATGAAAGATTTAGCACGATTTAAATCAGATTGGCTACAAATTTAGCCTAAGCGGTTTGATCTTCGGCGATCGTTTAGCAAAGCGTAACCAATTAGTTGGCCTATGTGTTTTCTTGTTATGACTTAGGAGTGTTTGATTGTATTTTATGCAACTTATCACGATGGTAATAATCACTAAATACCACATAAACTTCGGCAAAGATTAACGCTTTTGATAAGGTTAATTGGTGTAAGATCGTAATATAGAATCATATTGAGCATCAAAATATCATACTAAAATGGCAGCGTTCTTTTCGGTACGCAGCCTTTTCTACAATGTTTATGCCCCAAAATGATTTAGTAGCGTGACTTTAGGCTCACTCTGAAACGCAACGATTGACCCTATTTTAGTAATGCTACAAAGTGTCTATTAATATCGGATAAAATTTAAGTCAGGGATGAAAAGTGAAAATAAAAAACGTACGAATTAAAAACTATCGTCTGCTTAAAGATGTGTCATTTTCGATTGATGAAGAAACTACGCTCATTGTCGGGCGCAATAATACTGGAAAAACCTCATTTGCTGAGGCTTTCCGCAGTTTCTTGAATCCTGCTGGGCCGAAGGTGCGTTATGAGGATTTCAATCAATCCTGTCTGACAGGTTTCGAAGATGCGCTGAATGCTTTTAAAGGCGGTGCTAAAGATGATGTTGTGAGGCTAATGCTTCCAACAATCGAGCTAGAGTTACTTATTAATTATCAAGAAAATACAGACGAATATGGTGTCCTCGGCGATTTTATTATCGATTTCGACGACCAATTATTTGAAACGATTATCCTCATTTCCTACCAATTGAAAGATGGCAAGATCAGTGATTTTTTTACTGGTCTCGATAATGACAACCGAAAACAATATTTCTCTGAACTAAGAGCGCGGATTGAGCATTACTACGAGGCTAGCGTTTACGCAGTCGAGCCAACAAACCTGAACAACAAAGCTCGACTTGAGTTTTCATCATTTAAAAAATTGCTGCTGTCGGGTCTTATAAATGCACAACGCGGTTTAGATGACGAAACGCACAATGAACGTGATGTGCTTGGTAAATCGTTAGGTAATATTTTCAAAAGTGCGAGTAGTGTTGGTGCGCCAGAAGCTTTTAAGGCGCAATCAGCTGAAATTAATACTGTCGTCGAAGGATTACAACAAGTCGTTGATACTGACTTTCAGGCAAGGGTGAAAGCTCTACTTCCCACCTTAAATATTTTTGGATATCCGGGTCTGCACGATCCAAATTTAAGCGCAGCAACCGAACTCAATGTTAAATCACTGCTGGAAAGTCATACCCGCGTTTTTTATCAACGAGATGATCATTTTACATTGCCTGAAACCTATAACGGATTGGGAATGCGGAATCTAATCTTTATCCTCTTCCGAATTTATGAGTATTTCCGTGAGTTTCAAAGCCATCAAACGCCACCGAAAGGGCATGTAATTTTCATAGAAGAGCCCGAGGCACATCTTCATCCGCAAATGCAGGAAGTATTTATTCGACAGCTTGAGCAAATTGTTGAGCAGTTCCAGCGTGAGCTAAATGACCAGCAGGTGTGGCCTGTACAATTTATAGTGAGTACTCATTCCTCGCATATTGCTAACGAAGCTGATTTTAGCAAAGTTCGTTATTTCCTTTCCAAAAATGGAAACGAGACCAAAGTTAAGGATCTGGGTATTGCTTTCCAAAGTGACGAAGCAGCAGGCGACAAAGAGTTTTTGCATAAATACCTGACGCTCACAAAATGCGACCTGTATTTTGCGGATCGAGCGATCCTCGTTGAAGGGGCGACTGAAAGGATATTGTTGCCTCAAATGATTAAAAAAGTTGATGCTGCTTTAGGTACTAACTTAAGGCAGAAATACCTGTCAGTTGTCGAAATTGGTGGCGCTTATGCACATCACTTCTACAAATTCATAGATTTTCTTGAGCTTAAAACGCTCTTTATTACTGACCTAGACGCCGTTGATTCGAAACAACATAATTCTGGTGTAATGGTGAGCCAGGGTGATAGGTCAAGTAACGTAGGCATTTCGAAATGGTTTAGCGGGGATGGTTATTCTGACTTAGCGACTATTAGAGCTAAAGATTCAGGTTCTAAAATTTTCGGATGCCGGCGACTTGCCTTTCAGGTAGATGAAGATGTTAGTGGCTTATGCGGCCGTAGCTTTGAAGATGCATTTATCTTGGCTAATAGCGAGTTATTCCAGCTAGATAACTTAACTGGTTCCGCACTTGAGGCTGCTGTTTTTGAGACGGCAAAAGAGATCGGCAAAAAGAGCAAAGCGGACTTCGCTATTGAATATTGCATAAGTAATACGGATTGGCTGGTTCCAAAGTATATTCAAGAAGGGTGTGCGTGGTTAGACGATGACCCAGCTGCAGCTGTTGCAGGAGTGCAGCCATGACAATATTAAGCCCAGCAGCACAGGCATCAGCAGAGACACTTGAACGCTTAAGAGGTTGTATTGATCAAGGGCAATGTTTCAGATTGGAAGCCGGTGCTGGAGCGGGAAAAACCTATTCGTTGATTGAGTCGCTCAAGTATCTGATTTCTTTACGTGCTAATGAGTTTGTAGTCTCTGGAAAACAGGTTGCCTGTATCACTTATACAAACGTGGCCAAAGACGAGATTAAGGCAAGAACCGATAATAATCCGGTCATTTTTGCGGATACGATTCATGCCTTCAGTTGGAGTGTTTTGCAAAACTACCAGGAGCAGTTGAGACAACTTATTCCTACCCTTGGAGCAAAGTGGCAAGAGAGAATTGCAGAATCGGCAGGGATTGGTAATCAAACGGTTAAGTACGATTTAGGTTTTGCGTCGATTAAAGAACATGAAATTTCTCTCCATCATGACGACGTTGTCGTGTTAATGGCTCGTATGTTGGCGTTTCCCAAATTCCAGAAATTACTGAAAAGCAAATTCCCAATTATCTTTATTGATGAATATCAAGACACTGATAGCGCGCTTGCCGAAAGTATCGTGCAAAACCTTATTGATAATGACTCAGGAATTGTTATTGGTCTTTTTGGTGATCACTGGCAAAAAATATACGGCTCGTCAGCCTGTGGGTTGATTAGGAGTCCTGCCGGAAAAATCATCGAGATTGGCAAAAGAGCCAATTTTCGTTCTGATAAAGATATTGTTGAATGCCTCAATCGCATGCGTCCCGAGTTACCTCAGGCTGAATCAGACCCCAACTCCACAGGAAGTATAAAGGTCTACCATTCAAATGAATGGCAAGGCACACGGCTAGCTGGTGCACATTGGAAAGACGATCTTCCTGAGGAAGAAACTAGACGATTTATCCAGCAAACCAAATCATTAATGGTTGAGCATGGTTGGGATATGTCGTTATCTAAAACCAAAATACTGTTCTTGACGAATAACCTGATAGCTACCGAACAGAAATTCAAAAATCTCGCAGATTGCTTCAAATATTCAGAAGACTATCTGAAAAAAAATGACAAATACATTGAGTTCTTTGTCGAAACTGTTGAGTCGACTGCGCTAGCTTTCCAACAACGTATGTATGGTGAATTGCTTCAGATTAAAAAGAAAAGCCGCTCCTACTTAACGTCGCAAGCTGACAAAACCACTTGGAATGAGAATTTAGCAAGGTTAATGCGGCTTAGAGACACTTCTCCAATCGGTGATATTTTAGACCTGTTAATAACTACGAATATGCCAAGAGTGCCGGCAAAAGTCGCGGATTCTGAAGTCCGCTATCAAACACTATCCGCCCGAGACCAAGAGTCATTGGAACCAGATGAATTGAGTTTCGTCGAGAAAATTAGGCGTCTTCGCGCTGTGCGTTACTCTGAAGTCATAAATTTGGCCGAGTACATAAATGATAAAACCCCTTTTTCAACCAAGCATGGGGTAAAAGGCGCCCAGTTTGATAATGTGCTAGTAGTTTGTGGCCGTGGCTGGAGTCACTACAACTGGGATCAAATGCTTGAATGGATGGAAGACGGTGTTCCAAAAGGAAAAGATGATACTTTTGAACGAAATAGAAACTTGTTTTATGTCAGCTGTTCAAGGGCAAAACATAACTTAACCCTTCTCTTTACGCAGGGGCTTTCTGATAAATCACTAGCCACTCTTGGTAAAATCTTTAGGCATGAAAATATCAAAGGCAGTCCATTTAAGGTTTGAAATAAATCAAACAAGATTTGAGTGTTGTTCAGGTGTATTTTTAAATATGCTCTAGATTGAGATTTTAGGCTAATTAATGTGGCGGCTATATGAGTGGAATAATACTGATTTTAATACTGTTTTTTTGGTTTTACGTTACAAAAAAAATGACCGAATGGCTTGTATTAAAATTGAACTTACTGAAAGGTAATAAGAAAAAAATTGTGCAAGTTACATGCTTTATTTTTATATTTTTTATGCCTGTTGCAGATGATATTGCTGGAGGGATTCAGTTTAGGAAACTATGTGCTGAAAATACTGCTGTTTTTATTGATTATGAGAATGCCAGAAATGCAACCATACAGTTAGTAAGGCAAGACGATAAAATAATTAACAAGATTATACCTATTCGAGAGGACGTGAGGGACTGGGTTGATTCTAGAACGGGAAAAACACTAATAAAATACACATATCTTAATGCTAGAGGAGGATGGTTAAGCCACTTGGTCGGTTTTCCTCAAGGCAGTCCCCCATATACGTTTGATGGTTCATGTGGAGCTAAAAAACCAGTTTCGATAATGGAAAAGCTAAATATTACGGAAGATACTAAAAATTATTATGGAGAATAATCATAACTCTAATTGACCAAACCTATATTAATACATTATCAGCTGATGCGACCTATGCTCTTCTGTAGCTTTGGATGAGCTCAAATAGTCCAAAGATAGCTAAAAGGTTCGCTAAAGCATCGGCAGAGTAAAGCGTTAACCTATAGAAATATTTTTCCGAAATTCACCTGACACAGCCTACGTACTAACTCGCTTTTGTCCCAAAGCGTGTTTCGTATTTCTTTAAAACTTACAATTACGCTAATGCTAAAAAGGCTAGCCATGGTGATTAGCGAGACGGCCGGTCCGCCCCATGGACTGGGCGGTCGAGCATCCACGGATGGACTTGCTGCGTGTCGGTGAGTGAACACCATGGCAAGCCTATGTTAGTGGATATCAGCCAACGAATCTAATCAGGTTGCCATAAGTTTGATAATGCTATGACTCACCTTTAGTGCATTAAATCTAACGCGCTTTAATTTCCTAAAACGAGTTGCCTGAGTATGAGACTTTATTACTCTCCCACAATTGCACCTTTATCGGCCAAAGGATACACTGCGCCTCCGCGACATAATGGCGTACCTTGTGTACAGCCTTTTAAAACGAGTTTGATTGAGAATTGGTTGCTATGGCTCTTGCCCCACACGCTGTACATCGCTTATATGAATATCGCAAATCCATTTCGACTAAGCCTTTTGGCGCTCGCGGCAAAAAACTCATCCGTTGTCCTTTGTGTTTATTAGGTGCGCAATTTTGTACTTGTTCGCTGCGCAGGCAGTTAACCACTCAGGCTAGCTTTCTGCTGATCATGTATAACGACGAGGTCATCAAGCCAACCAATAGTGGCCGCTTAATTGCGGATCTGATCCCTGATACCTATGCGTTTCTGTGGTCGCGCACCGAGCCAGCAGCTGAGATGCTAGCACTGTTAAGCAATGAGCATTATCAGCCGTTTTTAGTGTTTCCCGCCCAATATGCTAACCCAGGCCAAACCGTATTAAGCCAAGTCCCCATGGCTACGCTGGCGAACGGTAAACGCCCTTTATTGATTATGCTCGATGGCAGTTGGCGAGAAGCTATTAAAATGTTTCGTAAAAGCGCTTATCTGCAAGATTTACCTATCTTGTCTTTTGATCCTAATACGTTAGCGACTTACGCACTACGTAAGGGCAGTCACGATTTTCAATTGGGGACGGCAGAAGTTGCTTCACTGGCATTGGCTGCGATGGGTGAAGAGGCAAATGGTAAAGCATTAACCGCATGGTTCGATCTGTTTGTCGAGTCATCATTACTTGGGCGCAACCGTCGCTGCCGTGAAGATATTCTACCGATCAGCGAGTTTACCGATGCCTTTGAAGCGGCTTATCGCGCTGCGACGTTGGAGTTGTGATTTACAGAAAATCCCCTCGAGTGAGGGGATTGATGTGCTTTATCTGATGCTTTAGTCGATAAATTAAACGGCGACTTCTTTGCCATCGAGTTTACGGATCACCACAGTGGCCGCGCGAGGGCGAAGCACGACACCTGTTGGCGTGACTTCAGTAGCGTTGTTTGAATAAGGCCAGTTTCCCGGATGCTGGATGTTGGCAAATACCGAGGTATAATCAGGGCTTATAGCAAAACCTGTGACTTCACAATCGTTGGGACCTACAAAAAAGCGTTTTAACTCCATTTGGTTATTGCTCGTTAAACTCGCTTGCTTATTGGCACTATCAAGCAGCGTCGAAGGGACAATCGCCAGCATTTGATCGTTCGTTTCTTCGGCGACTTCTTCAGCACCATTATCGGTTTGTACCCATAAGATCCCGCGTTTATCAAAGGCAAGACCATCTGGGCTGGCAAACTGGTTTAGATCTGTTAAGCCAGATAAATTAGTCTCGGCATTACCATCACTTGGTGAGCCAAAGACAAAAATATCCCAGGTAAATTCAGTCTCTTTCTCAGCTTCATCCCAACGAATAATATGTCCAAAGTTATTTTTCAATCTTGGATTTGCGGGGTTGGCTTCAGTACGTTTCGAGTTATTTGTCAGTGTTAAATAGGCTGAACCTGTGAAAGGATCGACTGCGCACCACTCTGGACGATCCATCGGCGTTGCCCCCAGTAAATCTGCTGCTCCAGCGGTATTGAGAATAATCTCAGCCAGACTTGCAAAGGTGTCACCTAAGGTTTTGCCATCAGTCGTTTGGCTAGCTAAGGTCAACGGTAGCCAAACACCAACGCCATTTTCATTAAACTTAGCCGCATATAATGTACCTTCGTTCATATATTTATCGCCAACTTCAAGGCGATTGCTGCTGTTGGCATCTTGTGGGTCCCAAGGTGCTGCCGACACGAATTTATAGAGGTACTCAAAACGCGCATCATGACCAGAATAAAATACCACGGGTTTACCTTCGCTCAACTTACCAAAAGTACAACCTTCGTGACGAAAACGCCCTAAGGCAGTGCGCTTAATTGCGCGGGATGTGGGATTGTATGGATCTATTTCGACGATATAGCCATGGCCATTGGCTTCATTGCGATAATCGTCCTGCGCGCTCGTTCCCTTTGGGGTCACATCAAAGCGGCTAAATTCATCAAGGCGTTCTTCATCTTGGCCGGCAAGATCATCCCAGCCATAACGACTGGAGGTTTTACTGATCCCAATGCGAATTTGATCTGGAGTGAGGGAGCCTCGGTTAACAAAATATTCAGGCCAATTTTCCTCACATGTGAGGTAAGTGCCCCAAGGGGTATAACCATTACCACAGTTATTTAAAGTACCACGAGCTTGGCTACCATCGGGGGAGTATCGGGTTTCAAGCAGTGAAGAATAAGCTAGAGGGCCGGCGATATCCATCACTGTCGCGCCGGTAAAACGGCGATTATGGCGATCGTTATAAATTACTTCCCATTGATTATTCGTCAATTTGATTCTAACCACTGACACTCCATGGGCATTAATTTCCTTACGAACTTCATCGACAATGGTTCGTAATCCCGTTGTTGCATCGACCGTTGGACCATTGGGATGTAGGGCTATTTCATCAATATATTCATGGTTAATACACAATAAACCATCATCACCAGCGTCATTCAATGGGAAAAAATGCATTCCGTCATGGTGCATACCGACAGCGTTGGCTTGGTCATCTGCGGTATTACTGCCATCCGCTTTCCAAGGTGCAGCTTTAGAATTTAATGGTGTCCCCCAAGGTGCAAGGACTTGGGCGGTATACCCCTCAGGTACGACTACAGCATCTAAACGTGCGCCTTTGACTGAGGTAAAGTTAAGCTTAGCGCTACTTTTGCTAGGTGGTAATGGTGGCACGGGATCAACTGGGGTGGGGGAGGAGGAATTGTCAGAACCACATCCCACTAAACCCATGCCAGTAAAAGCGGTCATGGCCCCTAGACCTAATCCACTTTTGACAAAATTACGACGAGATAAATGTTTATCCAACACTTGGTTAAAAGGTTCGTTATTACTTTTATTATAGCGTGTAGGATCAAAGGTAGCCTTGCTCATATTTTACTCCAGCTAGTACGGATAATTAATTTCGTGACTTAGCCTAAAGTACTTATATGACACAAAAACGGCATTTATATTACAGGAATACTGCAATGACTAACCATAAACATTTGCAAGACTTAACTTAAAAATATCTCAAATACAGTATTGTGAATTATGGACTAATAAAATGGTTAATCTTCTTTCGGTTTTAGATAATGGCGCAATGAACGCGGATCCGTATGACCAGTTCTTGCCATGATATATAGTGTATCCTTATTGTTTTCATGTAGTTGTGTTACGCATCCGCTGCGTAAACTATGTGCGCCGTAGTATTGAGCGGGTAATCCTGCTTTTACGCAATATTGTTTGATAATTCGATAAATATCGTCTCCATTTAAGAATCCACTATTTCGGTTAAATGTGGTATTGGACTTGTTATTATCTTTCACTTGATAAGGTCTTAAGGTTTTTCCATCACGAGAGATAGAGCGAAATAAATGCCCATCACTAATCTGACTTTCATGTAACCATGCTTTTACTGCATGATAAGCGGCGAAAGGTTCAGAATCAGGTAAATTTTTCCATTCTCTTAATCCTTGCTGATTACTTTTAGAAAATGGTAGGCGTACTTTTAATTTATCCCGCATAAAACTTAAATATTGCACCTTCAAATTCGCCAACTCAGAACGGCGAAATCCCCCTTGTAAACCGAGTTGAATAATAGCCTTATCCCTTGAACGCAGCAGAGGATGAGGTTGTTGCTCAACCGCTTGGAGCAGTAACTCTACTTCATCGTACATTATCGGTTGTTGATCATAATCTTGAACTCGGCGATTGTGATTACGACTCAAACCGCGCATGACTCGGAGCACCAGCGGGTGCTCAGTGGGTGACGGAAAACCCGCTTGTATGTGATAGTAACGAATCGCGGCTAACCGAGTGGTTAAGGTTTGCTTAGAAAGCTGCATCCCAGTGTCGGCCATTAGCAATTCTTTTTGATGACCAATAAAAGAAATAACGCTTCTGGGATCAGTCGGTAATGATTGTAATCTGTGTTCTAAGCAATATTGTGCAAATAGACTGAAGCTCGTTTGGTATACACGGCGAGTATTGCTGGATATTTCAAATTCAGTTTCGGCTGCTGCATTATAAAAGTCATTATGCACAGATTGGGGAAGTGCACTTTCTTCAAAAAATGCATTATCAGCTTGTGTAAGTTTCTTTGTTAAATGAGTGTTTACCCCTACGGGTTGCTGATTAACATCTATTGGATAAAATCGATTCGTTTTTGACATTAGAGCGATTTTCACTGCCGATAAAACTGGCGCAATTATACGTAAATCTTTGCTATTACTACCAGTGATAATCGTCATTATCACTGGTAGTCGAGTTATATGAGGTTAAAATGCACAAATAGGTTATAAATAAAACAGTTTAGAGAGGGCTAGGGCAAAATAGAGTGAAATTTATTTTTATATGAAAATTCAACCATCATTTTCTGTGATTCACATCTTTGCTTAAATATTATTCCATAAATGGTGTTGAACTTAGTGTTGGCGATAAAATACTCTATTTGATATTTAATGCTTGCCATAAAGTAGTAAGGATTAATTAAAATATTTAAATATGGTTACACCATTTTATTGATGATTAATGTTGACTAAATTTAAGACAGAATGATTGTTGGTGCTGAGCTGGTTAAAATTTAGTCTTGTAAAAACATAATATTAGCCATGATTACCAAGATGAACCTCAGCCTTAACCGTACAGCTTTTAAGCGAGGAGAAGGTTATAGCAAAAACGGTCGATAAAATGGTGTAACCATTCTTTTATTTTATGGTGTTTGTCGTTATCATGGGCTTATCCGTTAACAACACGTTTTGCATAAATGACGACAGCCTATTTTTGGGAATATCATCAAGAAGCACCAACCTCGGGGCGAAAATTACGGTTATTGGATAAAGCAGAATTAGTATTTGCCTTACCGTTAATTTATCGTATGGTTCATCCAGATGTGGTAGGGGAAAAGGCTGGATGGTTTAACTTATTGATGCATTCACCTGCAAGTTATACTGAGCTAATCGCTAACATAAATATACTGGTTCAATTACGTAAGAAAAATCAAACTGTAGATGTTCAATTACAGCAAGTGAATCGAATGCTGAATCAATATTTTAGTGATTTAGGATGGCGCATGGTTCGCAAAGAACTTTCCCAGATAAAAAAGCGTCAGAAAAAGTCCCACATCGAAGTTAGCAAGGATATTATCTTACGCTTAAAGCGTTATATGGAACTTGAGCGTTTAGATAGTTTTGATCAAGCACTTGATACGTTATTATCAGAACATGCCGCTACTGTTTCTGCCGCAAATGAAGAAGAAACCTTTTAAATAATGTTCATATCAACCAACGGCTATGTTTACCATCTTCAATACGTGACTTTTGGGTTTAGTGACGTAAACTAAACTGAAGTTAGCGATGACGCTGGCGTTAATCGTACAACGTTGGACAATGCTTCTAGCAGAAGTGTGTGACATAGGGAAATAATATGCCAAAAAAGCTATCAGTACTTTGCCGAGTTGAACCTGGTTGTCTCGGGCCCGATGGCCGCGAACATATTGAAGCTTTTTGTACCTTAGCACAGCAGGCCATGAAGCATTTTGCTGTTGATTTAGTGACGTGGACCTTAGTGCCTCGTTACGATAAAACCATGCCAGAAATGGAATACACGGTTGATCATAAAAATTTGTCACGTTCTCAAGTTTCCCAATACTTCAATACATTAGGTCAAGATCTCGATACATTTGAAGAGGTCTTTAACGATAAGCTCACCGCATTTATCAATTTATATTTAGCCAGAAAGTCATAGCGACAAGGTCTAATCGTTCTCAGCATTTCTTCAGTCGCAGACCCTGTCTATATGATAGGGTACAAGGATTTTTCAATGTCTTATTCAGCACCTCAGCCAGATGATGTACCAACTTTGATACCACTATTACAGCAACAATTTGGCTTTGCAGGATTTAGACAGGGTCAAGGTGAGGTTATCTCTCAGCTATTAGCTGGCCAGTCGAGCCTGGCGATTTTTCCTACTGGCTCAGGAAAATCGCTCTGCTATCAATTTACCGCGCTACAACTTCCCCATTTAACCTTAGTGGTTTCGCCATTGTTGGCTTTGATTAAAGATCAATTAAGTTTTTTACAACAGAAGGGCATTAAAGCGGCGAGTATTGATTCGACCTTAACACCAGAAATGACTCAACAGGTGATGCGTGAGGCTCGCTCAGGCGAGTTAAAATTGCTAATGGTTTCGGTGGAGCGATTTAAAAATGAGCGATTTAGGCAATTTATTCAATCAATTCCGATCTCTATGCTAGTTGTTGATGAAGCACACTGTATCTCAGAATGGGGACATAATTTTCGCCCCGATTATTTAAAACTCCCCGATTATCGGCGCGAACTAGCGATTCCATTGGTGCTGTTACTCACTGCTACTGCAACACGTAAAGTAAAGCTTGATATGGCGGCGCGTTTTGATATTAAGCCACAACACATTGTTCAAACAGGCTTTTATCGTGCTAACCTCGACTTGACAGTTCTACCTGTAGCAAGTCAACACAAGTTGGCCGCACTACAACAGCAGTTACAACATGTTATCGGTGCAGGAATTGTCTATGTGACTTTGCAGCATACGGCAGAGGAGGTGGCCGCTGAACTTTGCCGTATGGGATTTGAAGCAAGCGCCTATCATGCTGGGTTTGAGGATGAGAAACGCCAGCAAATTCAGCAGGACTTTATGCAGGGCCATATCAACATCGTTGTTGCGACCATCGCCTTTGGAATGGGGATTGATAAAAGCAATATTCGTTTTGTGATCCACTATGACTTACCAAAATCTATTGAAAATTACTGCCAAGAAATTGGCCGCGCAGGGCGTGATGGACAACTTTCCCATTGCGTCACTTTAGCCAATTTGGATGGGATCAACACTGTCGAAAACTTTGTTTATGGCGATACGCCTGAACTGGCAAGTATTAAGGCTGTAATTAATAACATTCGCGAAGAAACCCACAATGGACGTTGGGAACTGCAACTTCATCAACTGTCAAATGTGAGTAATATTAGACAACTCCCTCTGAAAACGTTACTCGTGCAGCTTGAAATGCAAGGCATCATCAAACCACTTTATGCCTATTACGCCGATATTCGTTACCGTTTTATTGTGCCGCAAGAGCAATTTTTGCATCAGTTTTCACCCGAACGGCAGGCATTTTTAACCGATATTTTCGCCCACACTCAAATGAAGCGCATTTGGGGCAGTTTGGATTTTTCTTCACTGTATCAGGCTACGGGGGCTGAACGGACTAGAGTAATGGCTGCGTTAGAATATCTTGCGAGTCAGCAACTCATTGAATTAGAAGCAAAGCAAGTCACCGATGTCTATCAAGTCGATGAACAAGGCTTAGTACTGGAAAACCGAGCAGAGCACCTCTATCAATACTTTGCTGATAAAGAAGTAAAAGAAATTGCTCGCATTGCACAGTTAGTACGATTTTTTGAGCTAACGACTTGCTTAAATTACAATTTAGCTCGCTATTTTGACGATAATGCAGCACCCAAATCCTGTGGTCATTGCAGTGTTTGTCGTGGCCGAGTGGCTAAATTGACCTATTCTGAAGAGCCAATATGGCCTGATGATACGCAAATTTGTGCCGATTTAAACGAGTTAAAACTCGCAGCAGAAGCCAAAGGCTTAGCACCTTTGTCCTTAGATACCCAATGCCAGTTTTTAGCAGGCCTGACTCAACCTATCTTGACTCGTTTGCAAGCTCGCAAACTCCAAGGCTTCGGACGTTTGGAAAAATGTAGATACGCCGATATCAAGCTAAAGCTAGAAAAAGCGGGTACTTAAGGGGTTAATGATTGAAGGCATATATGCTACATGCCTTTCGTCATCAGATGCATTTAGCTGGTTTAGGCAATCCTGCGATTTTTGTCGCCTGTTTAGCCGGGCCAACGGGAAACAGCGTATAGAGGTATTTGGAATTGCCTTTATCTGGGCCTAAGGTTTGGCCAATGGCTTTAACTAACACCCTAATCGCAGGGCTGGTTTTATATTCCAAGTAAAAATCCCTAACAAAATTGACCACTTCCCAGTGAGCACTGGTCAGTTCAATTTGTTCTTCATGAGCGAGCAGCGGCGCCATATCGGGCTGCCAGTCGGCGATATTCTTCAAATAGCCTTGATGGTCGCGTTCAATTTCGACGCCGTTAAATATAAGCGGATTTACCACGTGATCACCTTATCGTGCTGTAGAGCTTGAGTGACAAACTCGTTGTAATCAATTTGACTAATGTTATTAAGACGTTCCGTTAAGCCGCGGGCGATGACATCGTCTTTCAGCACCATCACCTTAAAGGGTGATAGCGCCATGGCCCATTGGCGCAGTAATAATGCATTTACGCCATCACTCGAGAGTAAAATCGCATCCTCTTTGCAAGCATAACGCAGGCAAAGTTTGAGGGCATTGTCTCGGCTGGGTGAGGTTTGAATATGATGTAAAATCATTAGAATACTAAGACCTCATCGACAGCTTTTAAGTGAGCTGAAATCGCTTCATCGTTTAAGATAGTCACCGGAATCGACAGCAAACCATGGCTTAAGCCGTAGTCACCTAAAGATTGTTTGCAGACGAACACCGATTCGATGTCGTACAACGGGAGCGCTTTTAACGCTGCGAGGTAATCTTTACCACCGATAAGTTCGGGTTGTTGGTCTTTAAGCAGATGAAGCACGCCTTCATCGACAAACACTAAACTCACTTCTTGCTCAAAACTGGCACTTAACAGGGCAAAGTCTAAGGCCTCGCGGCCTTTAGTGGTGCCATGGGGCGCACTTCGGAACAATATACAGATTTTTTTCATAACATTTCCGAAGCTTAAAAGCAGATCAAACGATCGGCTGATTCAATTCCCGTGACCAGTTCACCCAGTCCACCCATAATAAAAGAACGTTCAACATTCCAGTGGCTTAGCCCGTTTTCCTTCGCCTCTTGCTGCGAGACGATGCCGCGCCGTAATGCCGCTGAGACACAGTTCACTAACGAGACTTGATGCTCGGCCGCCAATTGTTTCCAGCCTTTAACCACATCATATTCATCGGATGCGGGTAAGTTAAAGTCCGTGGAGTTATACACGCCATCCTGATAGAAAAACACGCAGACAATCTCATGTCCGCTTTGCAGGGAGGCTTGGGTGAAACGTAGGGCATTCACACTTGCCGACGTGCCATAGGCTGGCCCGTTTACTTGGATAATAAATTTGCTCATCATAAAAAAAATGGCCCTAAAATTAGGGCCATTTTAGCGTAAGTTTCCCGAAAAGGGGATTAATCATCGTTACCAATGCCAAGCAAATGCAAAATGGCAATAAACAGGTTTAAAAAGTCCAGATACAAGGAGATCGTGGCGCGGATATAGTTAGTCTCGCCACCATTCACGATACGGCTAGTATCGAACAGGATAAAGCCGGTCATTAACAGCGCAAGACCTGCGTTAATCGCCATAAAGGCAACGCTGTTACCCACGAAAATGTTAATCAGCGCAGCGGCGATCACCACAATTAATCCTGCGAACAAGAACCCACGTAGGAAAGAGAAATCTTTCTTAGTCGTTACCGCATAGGCAGAGAGCGCAATAAAGATAACCGACGTTAAACCAAGAGCTTGCATGATAAGCTCAGAGCCATTCGTCATACCAGCATAGTGGTTAAGCATGTAACCTAATGATGCGCCTTCCATACCGGTAAAGGCAAAAACCCAGAAGATGCCTGCCGCTGAATCGGCTTTGCGTAAGGTTACAAATAGCAGTACTAAACCGCCGATAGATAAACCGAGTGACATCAGTGGGCTGATGTTGAGCGCCATCGCTAAGCCTGCACACAATGCAGAAAAGGCGAGGGTCATGGCCAGTAACAGATAAGTGTTTTTAAGAAGTTTATTCACTTCTAAGGTGGATGCACTCGTTGAGTACAGGGTTTGCTGAGTCATATCTTTCTCCATTAGCTTTTGAATCCAAACTGATCATTTTGATTTTTAACGGGCACGAGAGTTCCCATTAATCTCGCAAATCCAGTAATCCTGTTTGCATAGTAACTAAAACAGCGCTTGGCTTAAAGGATTCACGCCACAAATAACAAGTTGTAAAGGCTGATTTTTCTGTGTTATCTGATGATTCAGCCGTATTTCGTTACAACAGTGCAACACAAAGACTTTAAAACAAGCTTAATCCTGTGATCATACGGCAATATTACGCCAGCCATTCACGGTGTAATTTATCGGTATCGCCTAAATAATCCAGCACCCAGGCGAGGGCGGGCGACATTTTGTCGGCATTCCAAGCCAGACAGCAGGGGCTGGTCAGCTTAGGATTCTCAAGCTGTTTTTCGACCAAGGCGCCAGCTTTGATAAAGACGCTGGCCAAATGAACTGGCATATAGCCAATGCCGAGGCCCTCTCTAAAACAGTTAATCGCGCGGATCCAATCTGGCACCACGAGTCTGCGCTGATTCTCCAATAACCAGGTCATGCGTTTCGGAATTTCCCGCGAAGTATCTTCCAAACAGATGGAGGGAAAGGGGCGCAATTCATCGTCGGTTAAAGGTCGATCAATATTGGCTAAGGGATGGTTTTTACTCACCAAAAACGCCCATTGAATATCGCCCATGTCTTTATATTGGTATACGCCACCTACGGGAATGGCGGTGGTTGCACCAATGGCGATATCACTTCGACCGGTCGCAAGCGCCTCCCACACCCCGTTAAAGACCTCGATGCGGATGATAAGCTCAATATCATGGAAATGACGGTAAAAGTCGGCGATTAATACGCTAATTCTGTCCGCGCGGACTATGTTATCTAAGGCGATAGACAGTGTGGGTTGCCAACCATTTGCCACACGTTGAGTGCCACGTTTCATCTCATCCATTTGAGTCAGCAAGTTTCTGGCTTGCTTAACAAAATGCTCTCCCGCAGGGGTTAAGGTCACGCTGCGGTGGTGGCGCTCAAATAACACTACGCCAAGTTCTTCTTCGATTTGCTTAACGGCATAACTGACCGCTGAAGGGACCTTGTGCAGTCGATTGGCTGCCGCCGTAAAACTCCCCACCCGGGCCACGATATCAATGAGTTCTAACGCTTGTTCCGAGAGCATAGCTGACATCCATTGTGATGAAAATAATTGATAGCATCTGTCAAAAATAAACGTTTCCAATCAAATTAACAAGTATTTAGACTGCACGCCTTAAGTCTTTTGACATGATTATTTTATGAAAACATCTAGTAATATCTTTGTAAATATGAAGTTTTTTATATTCTTATTCTATTTGGCCTTGTTAAGCATGTTAGGCTTTATTGCCACAGACATGTATTTACCTGCTTTCAAAGCAATTGAAAGTTCGTTCAATTCTTCACCTTCACAAGTGGCGATGTCGCTCACCTGTTTCTTGGCTGGTTTAGCCTTAGGGCAGCTGATTTATGGCCCTTTGGTCAGTAAACTCGGCAAACGTTATGCCCTGATCTTCGGCCTTGGCATTTTTGCCGCGTCCAGTGTTGCAATTGCCAATAGCGACTCGATACTGATGTTGAATATCGCTCGATTCTTCCAAGCCATTGGCGCCTGTAGTGCTGGCGTTATTTGGCAAGCGATTGTGGTCGAACAGTATGATGCCGAAAAAGCTCAGGGGATCTTCAGCAATATTATGCCGTTAGTGGCATTGTCACCCGCATTAGCCCCAATCCTTGGCGCTTATATTCTGAACGATTTTGGATGGCGTGCAATCTTTATCTCATTGTGTGTGATTGCCTTTTTATTGGTGCTGATGACCTTATACTTCGTGCCGAGCCATGCAGCGCATCAGGATGCTAAGCCAAGCGCAGTTTCCTACAAGCAGATTTTGAAAAATACCCGTTATTTAGGTAACGTAGTGATTTTTGGTGCGTGTTCAGGTGCGTTCTTTGCCTACTTGACGGTATGGCCGATTGTGATGGAGCAGCATGGCTATCAAGCAACCGAAATTGGCCTTAGCTTTATTCCGCAAACCATCATGTTTATTGTGGGCGGATACGCGAGTAAGTTATTGATAAAACGTATTGGTGCCGACCGTACACTCAACGTATTATTGGCAATGTTTGGACTCTGTGTTATCTCAATTGTATTTTTCACCTTATTAATGAAGATGGAAACTATTTTCCCACTGCTGATTTCGTTCTCGATACTTGCAGCGGCGAACGGGGCGATTTATCCCATCGTCGTGAACAGCGCCTTGCAACAATTTACCCAAAATGCGGCTAAAGCGGCAGGATTACAGAACTTTTTGCAAATCACTATCGCCTTTGGCGCCTCAAGCTTAGTCGCTCTCTGGGCAAGTTCGGGAGAAGTTGCCATAGGTTGGGCCATTTTGAGCTGTTCATTAGTGGTGATCTTGGGTTACTTGTTAAAAACCGAACAAACATGGGCCGATTTTGCCAAACACTTTACTGCGCCGGATCCAGCTCGCCTTGGGATCAATGTGGATAAGAAGCAAAATCAAGCAGATTGAATGTAATACGAGCAGTTAGCGCAAAATTATCAGTTAGTGCTTTACAGTCAGTAAACTAACTTATATCATGCGCATCGTTCGGAGGGGTGGCAGAGTGGTTTAATGCACCGGTCTTGAAAACCGGCGTGGGTTTATAGCCCACCCAGGGTTCAAATCCCTGCTCCTCCGCCATATTCTACGGAAAAGCCATCAGCAATGATGGCTTTTTTGTTTTTGGAATTTCGAAAGTTGAACCCTAGGGTTCCTAATTCTAAGCGCAGCTCCTTGGCAATATTCCACAGATGAACTATCTGTAGTGATGGTTTTTCTGTTTTTGGAATTTCGGGAGTTGAACCCGAGGGTTCCTAACGCTAACCGCAGTTCCACCACCAAATTCAGTCAAAAAGGCCGCTAATGACTTAGCGGCCTTTTTCTTTCGCAATAGATTTAATTTCCCATTAGCTAGGGCGTGTTGACGTTTCGAGATTAAATTTTGTTCGTTCTGGCAAGCACGTGCTCGCGAAACGAGGAATGATGTGTATTCTACTCAAATGACGAGCGGCTCTTATGACAGAAAGTAAGAGCAAGGGCTTGCCAGACGAACCCTTCGGGCAGCATTTGGCTGGCTTTTCTGCCGCGTTATCGTCCGTTTATGTAGAATAACTACACTGCACGGACTTTGCCTTGCATAAAAGCCAGCCACATTGCTGCAAAAATAACCCTGAAACGTCAACACGCCCTAGGATTTTCAAATAGCAAAGCAGCTTAGGATAAGTAAGGCTAGGCTAAGTGAGCTTATGCCTGATAAGACTTAGCGCAAAAGCTTCATAGGCAGGAACCGTTTCATTCCCCACCCATGTACTGTAGATGCAGGCGGGTTCGCTCAATATGAGTCCAAGAGCATCAACATAGTCGGCGCCGTTGACCACCAAGAACTGCTTTTTATAGGGCAACAACACCATCTGCGGTGATTGCTTTAAAAAAGCCTGCGCCTCATCAAAACCGCTGAACCAGTGATTGAGCAAGGTATCGCAGCGCCTGCTATGGAATAGGGTACCTAAGTCTTCACCGATGTGTGCTTGTCCCGATAACACTCTTTGACAGTGATTAAAATCAGTAAAACCGAGCTCACGAGCCAATAGGCTTTGGCAATGCTTAAGCTGAATATCCTGTTGCGTAAAACCTTGCTTATTCATCAAGGGGGCGAATTTATCCAGCGCCATTGCATCACCAGCGTGGCAGGCTTTAAGGCGCTTTTTAGCGAGGATTTTGACTTCAGTTAAGGCGCGTGCTGCTGGGGTAATTTGTTGTATCACAAACAATTCTCCTAAGTTTTATTGGCATCTCCGCTAAGCCAAACCTAATCAATTGTTGTGTCATACATTTGATGCGTACATCGAGATATGAGTCAGAGTGATGTCATCTTCTGCGGATAGGTGTCTCTGCAACCTGGCGCCATTATTCGACTTCTTACCGTTTGAGTCAAGCTAAGCGCAGCTTAGTTTTCCACACTCTTCCTCGCCTAATCGTTACATGCTCAGCCTTAATGTTAAAAATTTTATCACCCAACAACTAAAATCATATTGTATTACTATTATCTCGTAGTATTATTGTAGTATGAAATGATATTCACTCTACCTGCGTAAACCGAATAGGGCGCAGACAAAATGAATGGGGATGCAAATGTCGAATGTTTTAGGGGCTTACGCGTTAGGGCTTGATTACGGCTCTGATTCAGTACGCGCGTTATTGGTGGATACCCAAACGGGCGCAGAAGTAGCAACCAATGTGGTGTACTACCCACGTTGGAAGAAGGGGCTGTTTTGTGAGCCCGCGAAGAATCAATTTAGACAACATCCCCTCGATTACATCGAAAGCCTTATCGAGGTAGTGCAAGGATTATGGGCAAAAGCCCCCAGTGGCGCCGCGCAAAGAGTCTGCGGGTTGAGTGTTGATACCACAGGTTCAACTCCCATTGCCGTCGACGAATCTGGCGTTGCCTTAGCCTTAAAACCAGAGTTTGCGAATAACCCCAATGCCATGTTTTTGCTTTGGAAAGATCACAGCGCGATTCTCGAAGCTCAGCAAATTACCGCCGCAGCAAACAATGCAAGCGAAAATTACTTGAAATATGAAGGAGGGATTTATTCCTCTGAATGGTTTTGGGCCAAAGCACTATTCGTACTGCGCCATGACAGCGCGGTAAGGCAAGCCGCCTACAGCTGGGTCGAGCACTGTGATTGGATCACCGCATTAATGACTGGCACCACACATCCAAAAGTCTTTAAGGCTGGGCGCTGCGCCGCCGGCCATAAAGTGATGTGGCACGAGTCATGGAATGGCTATCCACCGAATGACTTTTTCGTTGGTATCGACCCTTTACTCGATGGATTGAGAGACAAGTTACCGCTTGAAACCTGCACATCCGACAAGGTTTGTGGTCAGTTAACCCCTGAGTGGGCACAGCATTTAGGGCTATCGACCGAGGTTATCGTGTCTTTTGGCTCATTCGACTGCCACGCGGGCGCCGTTGGGGCCAATGTTAAGCCCGGCGTATTAACTAAGGTGATGGGGACCTCAACCTGCGACATTACCGTCGCCAGTTATGAAGATATTGGAGAGCGTTGTATCAAAGGGATTTGCGGTCAGGTCGATGGTTCCGTATTGCCCGGCATGATTGGTCTTGAAGCGGGTCAGTCCGCCTTTGGCGATCTTTACGCTTGGTTTAGGGATCTCACCGCATGGCCAATGCAACAGCTTGACACTTCAGCGCTGTTTGATGACGACACCAGAGCCAAACTTATTCAGCAACTCGAGGCCGAAACCTTAACCGTGCTGGGCAATGCGGCCGCGAAAATCCCCGTTGGGGAGACCGGTATTGTCGCGCTGGATTGGATTAATGGACGTCGCACGCCCGATGCCGACCAATCTGTTGCCATGGCTATCACAGGCTTAACCATGGGCAGCCAAGCACCGCAAGTCTTCAAAGCCTTAGTGGAAGCCAGCGCCTATGGCGCACTGGCCATTATCGAGCGCTTCAAACAAGAAGGCGTTTGCATTGACCATGTGGTCACCATTGGTGGGATCTCGAAAAAATCCGACTTCATTATGCAAACCTGCGCCGATGTGTGGAATTGCAATATCGACGTACTCGAGAGCGAACAAAGCTGTGCCCTCGGCGCCGCCATTTATGCCGCAACCGCAGCCGGGGTTTATCCCGATGTGTTGAGTGCCCAAGCCGCAATGGCCTCAAGCGTTGCGAAAACCTATCAACCGAATCCTGAAAACGCACAGAAATATCAAGCGCTTTATCAAGCGTACTTAGCCCTTGGCCACTATGTTGATGGAGCAAAATAAGATGTCTTTTTTAGAGCTAAAACGCGAAGTCTACGAAGCCAACATGGAGCTTGAGAAACGCAAACTGGTGACTTACACCTTTGGCAACGTTTCACAAATTGACCGTCAACTGGGCGTGATTGGTATCAAGCCCAGCGGCGTGCCCTATGAAGATTTGAAGGTTGAAGACATTGTGATTGTTGACCTTGAGAATCAAATCGTCGAAGGGCGCATGCGTCCTTCATCCGATACCAAGACGCACACCTATTTGTATCGTCAGTGGCAGAGTATTGGTGGCATTACCCATACCCATTCAACCTATGCCACCGCGTGGGCGCAGGCGCAGATCGCGATTCCCTGCTTAGGCACGACACAGGCCGATTATGTGTACGGTGAAATTCCATGCACAGCAGTGATGCGCAATGATCAGATAAGCCGCGACTACGAAGAAGAAACCGGCGTGCAGATCCTCGATTGTTTTGCCGACCGAGATCCCAACGAGTCGCCCATGGTGATAGTGGCAGGCCACGCGCCGTTCACTTGGGGCGCGAATGCGGCTAAATCTGTGTACCACGCCGTGTTGCTCGAAGAAATCGCGCGGATGGCATATCTCACCAAAACATTATCACCAGGTATCAGTCAGTTAAAACAAGAGCTTATTGATAAGCACTATTTGCGTAAGCATGGAAAAGACGCTTATTACGGCCAAAGCAAGTAATTGCCAGTCGGGTCTCATTTCAAACTAGAGAGAGTAATATGAAAGCCTTCAAACAAAAACAAGTGTGGTTTATCACGGGTTCGCAGGATTTATACGGCCCGAAAGTATTAGAGCAAGTCGCTAAAAACAGTGAGCAAATTGTTCATGGCTTTAATGAATCATCCGCCATTTCCATCGAAGTGGTGTATAAGCCAACCGTCAAATCCCCACGGGAAATTCACGCCGTATGCCAAGCGGCCAACAGCGATGAAAACTGTGTTGGCGTTATTCTGTGGATGCACACTTTCTCTCCTGCCAAGATGTGGATTGCAGGCCTTAATGAATTAAGCAAGCCATTCATGCACTTACACACGCAGTTCAATGCTGAGCTCCCTTGGAGCGAAATCAACATGAACTACATGAACACCCACCAAAGTGCTCACGGTTGCCGCGAATTTGGTTTTATCGGCACTCGTATGCGTAAAGAGCGCAAAGTGGTTGTGGGTCACTGGCAATCGAGCGATGTACAGGCACAAATCGATGATTGGTGCCGCGCAGCGGCGGGTTGGCATGAGAGCCAAAACCTGCGTATTGCCCGCTTTGGCGACAACATGCGTCAAGTGGCCGTAACCGAAGGCGACAAAGTTGCCGCACAAATTCAATTCGGTTACGAAGTGCACGCCTACAGCTTAGGTGAACTCAATGAAGCGATTGCAGCCATTGCCGAAGGTGATGTAACCGCACAACTCGACCGTTACGCCAGCGAATACCAAGTGGGTAACGAGCTATTTGGCGATGAATACCAATTAGACCGTTTAAGAAAAGAAGCCAAGATTGAACTCGGCTTAACCCAATTCTTAACCCAAGGCGGATTTGGTGCCTTTACCAACTGCTTCGAAAACCTGACCGGTATGACAGGATTACCGGGACTGGCTACCCAACGTCTGATGGCGAACGGTTTCGGTTACGGCGGCGAAGGCGACTGGAAAACGGCTGCCATGGTGCGCATCATGAAGGTGATGGGCCAAGGCCGTACCGGTGGTACTTCATTTATGGAAGACTACACCTATAACTTTGGCGCGACTGACCAAGTTCTTGGCGCCCACATGTTAGAAGTGTGCCCATCGATTGCTGCTGCAAAACCGCGTTTAGAAGTTCACCGCCACACCATTGGTGTGCGTTGTGACGTGCCACGTCTGTTATTCACAGGTAAAGCTGGCCCAGCAATCAACGTATCGACTATCGATTTAGGCAACCGTTTCCGTATCATTCTCAATGAATTAGATACAGTGACACCACCACAGGATCTGCCAAATCTGCCTGTCGCGTCTGCACTGTGGGAGCCTCGTCCGAATTTAGCGGTTGCCGCCGCTGCTTGGATCCACGCCGGTGGTGCTCACCACTCGGCTTATAGCCAAGCTATCACGACGGATCAGATTGTCGACTTTGCTGAAATGGCCGGTGCTGAGCTGGTTATCATCGATGCCGACACTAAGATTCGCGAGTTTAAGAATGAGCTTCGCCAAAATTCCGTTTATTACGGTTTAGCAAGAGGTTTATAATTCTCGCACAGCAATAAAGCCGCCTTCGGGCGGCTTTCATTTTTCTGGCACCATTCATTTCATAGGGTTAACACAGATGTATACAGAATTTGACGGCATTATCTTCGATATGGATGGCACCTTAGTCGACAGCGGTCAGTTGCATGAGCAGGCATGGCGACAAACCTTGAATCACTTTGGGATCCCGGTAGAGCCTGCACTGATGCGCTCGTTAGCGGGCGTGCCCACCATTGGCACCTTAGAGATTCTGATCGCCCATTTTGGCGTCACGCCAACGGCCAGTTGCGAGGCCATGAACGAGTATAAAGAAGCCCTAGTGCGCGACACTATGCATTTATATGTGAAACCGACAGCATTAGCCGAATTTGCCAAGCATAATCAGGGCAAACGCCCAATGGCGGTCGGCACAGGCGCCTACACAGAGGAAGCCATTCAAATCTTAACCCTGTGTGGCTTGCTGGAGTTGGTGGACCATGTAGTGGGGGCTGACCAAGTCGATTCGCCCAAACCGGCTCCGGATACTTTTTTACGCTGCGCTGAGCTGATGGGCATAGCGCCAGAGCGCTGTATCGTATTTGAAGATGCGAAGGCGGGCATCCAAGCCGCCGAAGCTGCGGGGATGTTTGTGGTCGATGTGCATGCCGAATTACAGATTGAAAATGACTATTTCCTAGGCGCTCAGTAGCCGTTGCGAGCTTGTCCAATCACTGGCTAAAACGCAAAATTAGGCTTTACAATGTAAAAGTTTGGGGTAAGGTAGGGACAGTAAGTTTGAGGAAATTCCCATAAATTCTTAGCGTTAACAAAATTTTTATTACCTTTATCAGGAAAGGTAGTATCATAACATTTGTTTATCAGCGTTAAGCACCTTATCCAGCTGATTGGATTGAGCACAGAGATAGAGAGTTAAAGAGGGCACTATGGCAAATCAGGCAAATAACCGTCCGCAGAATATCCATAACTGGGTGGCAAGCGAATTAGGTTCTCGCATTGTGGGCGGCTTTTATGCGCCAGGTGAATATATCCCTAATGAAAATGCTATCTGTGAAGAGCTGGAAGTGTCACGCACCTCCTTAAGGGAAGCCTTTAAGGTGCTCACAGCAAAAGGGCTTATCGAGTCTCGCCCTAAGCTTGGCACCCGCATTCGTGAGCGTCGCCACTGGAATATGTTTGATCCGGTGATCTTAAACTGGTTTTCCCAATCGAAACCTTCACCCGAGTTTTATACTTCGCTCTATGAAATTCGTGCCGTATTTGAACCCGCTGCGGCGGAACTGGCTGCCAAGAAACGCACCCCAGAGCAGCTTGAGGTGATTGCGGCTGCTTATGCCAAGATGGAAGCGGCCGAATTAGGTACGGATGAAGTGTATACCTCGGATATCGATTTCCATATGGCGATTTTGGATGCGACCAATAACGAGTTTATGGTCTCACTCGGCGTGTCGATTCAATCTGCGCTGCTCGAAATCTTTAGACTCAGTAGCACAATTCAGGATGACTTTATCCAATCACTCCCAGGCCATAAGGCCATTTATACTGCGATTGCCGCAGGGGACAGTGAAGTCGCGAAAGCCGAGATGAATAAATTACTCTCGACGTCTCAAGATACAGTGCATAAAAATATCGTGCGTAAATAACGGCTTGCTTAAATTTTTAACGCCGCTTTACTGCAAATAAAAAAGGTGAACTTAGGTTCACCTTTTTTACTTTAGAGCGAGTAAAAAATAGGATTACTGCGGCTCGTTGATGCCTTCGCTTGTCATATGAATACGCTGTAGGGTGCCATCGGCATTGTAATGCAGCGGGTCAATTGCGACTGAACGTCTAAACTCACCGCCGCCATCCTGCGAGGAGCCGGTATGATAGATAAAGTAGGATTTACCTTTAAATTCAATGATTGCTTGATGGTTTGTCGGCGAGTTACCCGCCACTTCATTTAAGATACCTTGGTACTTCCACGGCCCCTGAATGCTATCACTGGTCGCATAGGCAATTTTTTCAGGGAAGCCTGAAGCGTATGAAAGATAATAGGTTTTATCTTTTTTATGTACCCAGAGTGCTTCGGTAAAGTTTGGAATATCAATCGAGTGAATTGGGCCATCGAGTTCAATCATGTTGGCTTTTAACTTGGCAAATCTTGGCTTAGTGTTGCCCCAAAACAGATAGGCTTGCTTGTCATCATCGATAAAAACAGCAGGATCGATATCATCCCAATCAATCTCAGTATCTGTGGTCATATCATTGGTGATAAGGGCGCTGCCGCGGGCATCCTTGAAGGGGCCGAGTGGACTATCTGCAACCGCGACACCTATGGCAAAACCATTGATTTTGTTGTGCCTTGCCGTGACATACCAGTAAAACTTACCATCCTTCTCAATCACATGGCTGGCCCATGCATCTCCTTTTGCCCAGCTGAAATCCTTCACCGATAACTTGCTGCCGTGGGCCGTCCAGTTGTGCATATCCTTAGAGCTAAAAACCAGCCAGTCATGCATTTCGAAGAAGGTGTGATTATCCTTTGCAACATCATGGCCTGTGTAAAGATACACGGTATCTTGATGCACTATGGCCGCAGGATCGGCGGTAAATACATCCGTAAACAAAGGGTTAGCAGCAATTGCCTCTGTACTGGCCGTGGTGATCAATGCCAAACAAGCACTCACACAAATACTAGAAAATGCCTTTTTCATACTTCCTCTATTGTTTTTTGATATTTTAGTATTATAGTAATACCAATACTTTTACGTGCTAGCAATATTAAAGTACAAATTGTTAACTCAGGGCATAAAGGTGCACCAACTCTCTGATAGTCGACCGTAATGCTGCTAATTGAATATGTCGGGCAGGGCACGTGCTTTGGAAAACGAAGGTGTCATATGAATAATAAAAAACCGAAAACACTTCGTTCGGCAAGCTGGTTTGGTAGTGATGATAAAAATGGCTTTATGTACCGCAGTTGGATGAAAAACCAAGGCATACCAGAGCATCACTTTCAAAATAAGCCTGTGATTGGTATTTGTAATACCTGGTCAGAATTGACGCCCTGCAATGGTCACCTGCGGGAACTGGCCCAAAGAGTAAAGAATGGCATTCGGGAAGCGGGTGGCATTCCGGTGGAGTTCCCCGTGTTTTCAAATGGCGAGTCCAATTTGCGCCCTAGCGCCATGTTAACGCGTAACCTTGCGGCTATGGACACGGAAGAAGCCATTCGTGGCAATCCCATCGACGGTGTTGTGCTGTTAGTAGGCTGCGATAAAACGACTCCGGCTTTATTGATGGGCGCGGCCAGTTGTGATTTACCGACGATAGTCGTCACGGGTGGTCCCATGCTCAATGGTAAGCATAAGGGCAAGGATGTCGGTTCGGGCACACTCGTGTGGGAACTGCATCAAGAATATAAAGCAGGCAACATCAGCCTCGCCGCATTTATGAATGCCGAAGCGGATATGTCACGCTCAACGGGCACCTGTAACACTATGGGTACGGCATCGACTATGGCCTGTATGGTGGAAACCCTCGGCGTGAGTTTGCCACACAATGCCGCCATTCCTGCGGTGGATTCTCGCCGCCAAGTGTTGGCCCATATGTCGGGAATGCGAATTGTGGACATGGTCAAAGAGGATTTGACCTTAAGTAAAATTTTAAGCCGTGATGCTTTTATCAATGCCATCAAAGTCAATGCTGCCATTGGTGGTTCAACTAACGCCGTTATCCATTTAAAGGCCATTGCCGGCAGGATAGGAGTTGATCTGTCACTGGATGACTGGCGCCATGGTTACACTGTACCGACCATAGTGAATCTTAAGCCTTCGGGTCAGTACTTAATGGAAGACTTTTACTACGCAGGTGGCCTGCCAGTAGTATTAAGGCAGCTGTTTGAGCATGATTTACTGAGCAAAAACACGCTCACCGTCAATGCCGCTAGCCTCTGGGACAATGTTAAAGAGGCGCCTTGTTATAACCAAGAGGTGATCATGTCACTTGAAAATCCCTTGGTCGAAAATGGTGGCATTCGCGTACTGCGCGGCAATCTCGCGCCTCGCGGCGCAGTGATCAAGCCCTCCGCCGCCAGCGCGCACTTGATGCAACACCGTGGTAAAGCGGTCGTGTTTGAAAGTTTTGACGATTACAACGCTCGCATTGGCGATCCTGAACTGGATATTGATGAAAACAGCATTATGGTGCTTAAAAACTGTGGCCCTAAAGGATATCCGGGCATGGCTGAGGTTGGCAATATGGGATTGCCACCTAAGCTGCTGAAAAAAGGAATTAAAGATATTGTAAGGATTTCCGATGCACGCATGAGTGGCACCGCCTTTGGTACCGTTGTTCTCCATGTTGCGCCAGAAGCGCAGGCACTCGGGCCGCTCGCCGCAGTACAAAATGGTGACATGATAGCGCTCGATACCTATGCAGGGATATTACAGCTGGAGATCAGCGATCAAGAGTTACAGGCGCGCCTAGCAAAACTCGCGGCGGTGAAATCCATTCCTGTGAATGGTGGCTATCTCTCGCTTTTTAAGGAGCATGTGCTCCAAGCGGATGAGGGATGTGATTTTGATTTTCTCGTAGGATGTCGAGGTGCAGAGATACCCGCACATTCCCATTAAATATGAACTCGTTTTCTTTTATAATGAAACCAAATAATTATTTTAATAAAAGGTTGAGTTATGAAGTTGACTAATCAATACCCGAGTTTACAAGGTAAGACCATTTTTATTAGTGGCGGTGGTACGGGTATTGGGGCTTGCTTAGTACGGTCTTTTTTAGAGCAGGGCGCTAAGGTGGCATTTGTCGACATTTTAGTTGAGGAGTCGACTCAACTTGTCGCAGGCCTTAACCACACTCTACCTGACGCTAGCGTGAAGTTTTATCACTGTGATTTAGTCGATGTGACGGCACTGAAAAGCGTGATTACTCAGGTGGAAGACGATTTAGGCCCTATCTCGGTATTGATTAACAATGCCGCGTGCGATGAAAGGCATAGCATAGATGAAGTCACGCCAGAATATTGGGACCAATGCTTAAATACCAATTTGCGGCACTACTTTTTTGCCATACAAGCGGTAAGGCCGCAAATGCAGCGGCTTGGAGGGGGTTCTGTTATCAATTTTGGCTCGATGAGTTGGCACAATCGTCAAGCGGGAATGGCGGGATATACGGCCTCAAAAGCTGGTGTCATGGGCTTAACTCGAGGTTTAGCCGCCGATTTAGGCAAAGATAAAATCCGGATTAATACCTTAACGCCGGGTTGGGTGATGACAAAACGTCAACTCACACACTGGGTAGATAAAGATACGGCAAAACATATCGAAAATAACCAATGTATTAAAGAATATGTAATGCCCGAAGATATTGCTGCTATGGCGTTATTTTTAGCAGCAGATGATAGCAAACTCTGCACCGCACAAAATTTTATTGTCGATGGTGGTTGGATTTAAATATCACAATAAAATTTCAGTTCATTGAATAATGAGGTGAGTGCTGAGTTTATTTTTAAATAAAAGGTAAAGCACTCACCATGCAACTCTCCGTCTCTAAAAAAAATGTAGAACATGCCGCATTTGCGGATGAATTACAATTAGTCACGCTTACCAATAGCCACGGGCTTGAAGTGGTTCTGTCAAATTACGGCGCTAGCATTTGGTCGGTAAAACTTTATGGCAAAGATGAGCAACCTATTTCATTAAGTCTTGGCTATCAAGATATTAAAGATTGGGCGACTAATCCCTATTATTTTGGTATTACCGCCGGCCGTGTTGCGAATCGTATTGGTAAAGCACAATTTCCTTTAGCAGGTAAAACGATTCAATTAGTCGCCAACGAAGGCAATAACCAATTTCACGGCGGTCCTAAAGGATTAAGCCATTGCACTTGGCAGGTTGAGACTTTGCAGGATAGTGACAGTGTAGCGGCGGTTTTCAGCATTACCAGTCCCGATGGCGATCAAGGATTTCCGGGTAATCTTGCCATTAAGCTAGAATACCGCCTCAATGAAAACAATGAATTAATCCTAAGTTATCACGCCACTTGCGATCAAACCACACCCGTCTGTTTAACCAATCATGCCTACTGGAATCTTGCCTCAAACAAACAGCAAGGCATTTTAGGGCACGAACTCTCCATTCAAGCCAGCCATTTCCTGGCGCTCGATAATGAACAGATCCCGACGGGTGAATTAATCTTAGTCGACGATGGCGCTTACGATTTCAAACAACCGAAGCTAATTGCCACGGATATTAAGCAATTAACTAATGGTTATGATCATTATTTTGTGATGGATAGAAATCCAGACAATAAAAACAGTTTGCAGACTATTGCGGTGTTAAAAGATCCGCTTTCTGGCCGAGAACTCGAAATTAGTACCACAGAAGTCGGCGTGCAATTTTACAGCGGTAACTTTCTCGATGGCAGCCATATTGATGATGAAGGTTATAGCATTAATCAATTCCATGGCCTGTGTTTAGAAACCCACGGTTATCCGAATGCGGTGAACATTGACCATTTCCCGAGTGTCATGCTTGAGGCAAATACTCAATATCAACAAATTACGGTACATAAGTTTAAGAATATTTAATTCAATCAAGGCGAAATAACATTTATTTGTACGAGTTAGCCTGCTGTTAACAGCAGGCTAGGGGATCTCTGTTACCTAAAATTATAAAGGGAATAATAATGAAACATAATAAAATCATTACCGCATTGGGATTATGGGCTGTCAGTGCTACTTGTGCCTACGCCACCACGGTGGGCTTTTCACAGGTTGGCTCCGAGAGTGGTTGGCGTACCAGCTTTAGCGAAGCGGTCAAGGCCGAAGCCAAACAGCGTGGCATCGATTTAAAATTTGCCGACGCTCAGCAAAAACAAGAGAACCAAATCAAAGCCGTGCGTAGCTTTATCGCCCAAGGCGTGGATGCCATTATCATCGCGCCCGTGGTGGAAACAGGCTGGAAGCCAGTGCTGAGAGAAGCGAAACGCGCCAACATCCCTGTGGTGATAGTAGACCGTAATATTAAGGTCGATGATGATTCCCTATTCCTCACCCGTATTGCCTCCGACTTTACCGAAGAAGGCCGCAAGATTGGCCAATGGCTCATGGATAAAACCCAAGGCAACTGTGATATCGCAGAATTACAGGGCACAGTCGGGGCAACCGCAGCGATTGATCGCGCCACTGGTTTTAACCAAGTGATTGCCAATTATCCCAATGCCAAGATTGTTCGCAGCCAAACCGGCGAATTTACCCGTGCTAAGGGTAAGGAAGTGATGGAAGGTTTCCTCAAGGCCCAAAACGGTCAACCACTGTGCGCCGTGTGGGCGCATAACGATGAAATGGCCCTCGGCGCCGTGCAAGCCATTAAAGAAGCGGGTTTAAAACCGGGCAAAGATATTCTGATCGTCTCCGTGGACGGTGTCCCCGATTACTTTAAGGCGATGGCCGATGGTGATGTCAATGCCACGGTTGAGCTTAGCCCATACTTAGGCGGCCCTGCATTTGATGCTATCGATGCGTACCTGAAGGGTAACAAGGAGCAGCCTAAGCTTATCAGCACCACGGGTGACGTATTTACCCAAGAAACCGCTGCCGCCGAGTACGAAAAGCGTCGCCAGCAATAGTCAGATTGACGCTTTCTTGGGGAATAGCTATGAGCCTTATTTTAGAACTCAAGCAGATCAGTAAGCACTATCCGGGCGTAAAAGCCCTTGAGGATGTGAGTTTGCGGTTATTTGCGGGGGAAGTTCACGCCCTGCTCGGCGAAAACGGTGCGGGTAAATCGACGCTGGTGAAAGTGATGACAGGCGCCCAGTCAAAAGATATGGGCGACATCCTCTTTCTTGGCGAGCCGCAGCATTTCAACACACCGATGGATGCGCAAAAGGCGGGGATCAGCACGGTTTATCAGGAGGTGAACCTAGTGCCTAACCTGACCGTGGCACAAAATTTGTTCCTTGGTTACGAACCGCGCCGTCTTGGGCTGATCCATTTTAAAAAAATGTATGCCAACGCACGGGCCGTGTTAACCCAGTTCAAGCTGGATATCGATGTTAGCGCGCCGCTGTCGGACTATTCCATCGCGGTGCAACAACTCATTGCCATCGCCCGCGGTGTTGCCATGTCGGCCAAGGTATTAGTGCTCGATGAGCCTACGGCTAGCTTAGATGCCAAAGAAGTCCAAGTGCTATTTGGGATCTTAAACCAGCTCAAAGCCAAGGGTGTGGCTATTGTTTTTATCACACACTTCCTCGATCAGGTTTATCAGATAAGCGATCGCATTACCGTGCTGCGTAATGGGCGATTTATCGGCGAATATCTGACGGCCGAATTACCACAGCCTAAGCTGATTGAAGCTATGCTCGGGCGCTCACTGCAGGAGCAATTGGTCGATAAGCAGGAAAAGGAACGCACGGTTGCCAGCGCCGATGCGGTGTTGTTATCCCTTGAAGGTGTGTCGGTGAAAGGCTCGATTCAATCGATGAATCTTACCGTACCTAAGGGGCAGGCGGTCGGGCTTGCGGGTCTTTTAGGATCGGGGCGCAGCGAAGTCTGCAACGCGGTATTTGGGCTGGATTTAGTCGATAGCGGCAGTATTCATTTGGCGGGGCAGAAACTCAAGCTGTCGCAACCCGTGGATGCGATCAGCGCCGGGATCGCCCTGTGCCCTGAAGATCGTAAGATTGACGGCATTATCGGCCCTTTGTCTATCCGTGAAAACATCATACTCGCGCTGCAAGCGCGTATCGGTTGGTGGCGTTATTTATCTAAAGCTCGGCAGCAGGAAATTGCCCAGTTCTTTATCGATAAATTACAGATTGCGACACCAGACGCAGATAAACCCATAGAGCAATTAAGTGGCGGTAATCAGCAAAAGGTTATCCTCGCGCGTTGGTTAGCCATAGAGCCGATTTTATTGGTACTGGATGAGCCGACCCGTGGCATCGATATTGGTGCCCACGCTGAAATCGTCAAGCTTATCAGAAGCCTGTGTGATGACGGCATGTCACTATTGGTCGCATCGTCCGAGCTTGATGAGCTTGTGGCCTTTTCAAATAAAGTCGTGGTGCTACGCGACAGATATGCAGTACGTGAACTTTCAGGCGCGGAACTGACCTCGCAACATGTAATGCAAGCGATTGCGGAGGGATAAATGAAAAACTCTGTCCAAACCCTATCGACCGAATCATTTTCGCCTGAGTCGAACTCATCTGAGCGACAACCACGGATGCAGGAAAGCCACAAGACCATGGTTCAAGAAAAAAGCGCCCGTTACCAAGCGGGCAAGTCGACCTCCATTGGTCGATACCTCTGGCCACTATTGGCCTTAAGTATTCTGTTACTTGCCAATCTGTTCATTGACAGCAGTTTCTTCAATATCAGCTATCAAGACGACAGACTCTATGGCTCCTTGATTGATATCTTAAATCGCAGTGCACCCGTGGCGCTGCTCTCCATTGGCATGAGCCTCGTGATTGCCACTGGCGGAATCGACCTGTCGGTTGGTGCCGTGATGGCGATTGCGGGCGCGGTTTGCGCCAATCTACTGTTAGTGCCGGATTTAAGCTTAGTCATCGTCATTGCTGCGGGCTTAAGCGTTGGGCTCTTAGCTGGTTGTATTAATGGTGGTCTGGTGAGTTTCTTAGGCATTCAACCGATTGTCGCAACCTTGTTGCTTATGGTGGCAGGGCGCGGTGTTGCTCAGCTTATCAACCAAGGGCAAATTATCACCTTCCAGCACCCAGGCTTTGCCGCTATTGGCGTAGGCCAGTTTTTAGGCCTGCCGATGCCAGTGTGGATTGTGATTGGGATGCTGATCTTTAGCCAATTACTGCTACGTAAAACCGCCTTAGGGCTGTTTATCGAAGCGGTAGGCTGTAATGCCAAGGCGAGTCGTTACCTTGGGATCAACGATAAATCCATCAAACTGTTCGCCTATGCCATTGCGGGTCTGTGCGCGGCGTTGGCCGGCATGATCAGCACCGCCGATATCCAAGGTTCAGATGCGAATAATGCCGGACTGTGGCTTGAGCTCGATGCCATATTAGCAGTGGTTATTGGCGGCGCCGCACTCACGGGCGGGCGTTTCTCCTTGATTCTGTCGGTCGTCGGCGCGCTGATCATCCAGACCTTAGCGACCACGATTATCGTCAGTGGATTACCCGCTAAATTTAACTTGCTGATCAAGGCCATCGTTATCCTGACCGTACTGCTGTTGCAATCGGCTAAATTTAGGCGCCAATTGTCGGCGCTGTTCACAACCAAGCGCCAAACGGATGCCAAACCAGTAGAAAAGGGCACAAGCGCAAAAGCCAGTACAGCAACAGGAGAAAAACCATGATAGCAAGACGTTTTATCCCGCTGTGGATCACCGCCTCATTGCTGCTGACGATGTTTCTGGTCGGCACCTTTCAGTTTGACGGTTTTGCCAGCGGCCGAGTAGTCACCAACCTGTTGCGTGACAATGCGTTTTTACTTATCACCGCATTAGGCATGACCTTAGTGATTATCTCCGGGGGCATTGATCTTTCGGTTGGCGCCGTCATCGCCTTAAGTGGGGTTGTCAGCAGTTTATTGATCACTGAGTACCAGTGGCATCCATTGTTGGCCTTTGCGGTTATCTTGCCCCTTGGCACGCTGTTTGGCGCACTCATGGGCACTATTATCCATGTGTATAAGTTGCAGCCTTTTATCGTGACGCTTGCGGGCATGTTCCTTGCGCGGGGCTTAGCGACGACGCTCAGCGAAGAGTCGATTGCCATTGACCATCCATTTTACGATGCGGTGGCCGAGATGAGCATTGCACTACCAGGCAATGCTGCGCTCGATTTAAGCTCACTGATCTTTATTCTGTTTTTTGTGATTATCGCCATTGTGATGCATTACAGCCGTTTCGGCACCAATGTGTATGCCATTGGTGGCAATCAACATTCTGCTGAACTAATGGGGATTTCCATCGCGAAAACCACTATCAGTATTTACGCCATCAGTAGCTTTCTGGCAACGCTGGCGGGCATTGTCTTTACCTTTTACACCTTTTCTGGCTATGCGCTTGGCGCCATTGGCGTCGAACTGGATGCTATTGCGGCCGTGGTCATTGGTGGTACGTTACTGACGGGCGGCAGTGGATTTGTGGTCGGCACTGTACTTGGAGTGATTTTGATGGGGGTGATCCAAACTTATATCACCTTCGATGGCAGCTTAAGCAGTTGGTGGACCAAGATTGTTATCGGACTCTTATTGTTCTTTTTCATCCTATTACAGAAACTCTTGAATGGACGCAAAAAACAACATGGATAATCGTCAACCTAACCTGTCGGTCTTTCGGCGCTTGCCTTTGACCTGTGGCTTACTCGCCGCATTGGCACTGCCATTAGCGCAAGCCGTGCCTGTGCTTGAGATTAGCCGCGCACAATCCCACAGCGCCACAGCGCAAGCCCTCGATGCGAATGCGCCCTTTATCGAGAGAAGGGCTGATCCTTGGGTGATCCGCGATGATGACGGCAGTTACTACTTTATTGCCTCTGTGCCTGAGTTTGACCGCATCGAACTTCGCCACGCAAAAACCATCGACGGTTTACGCCAAGCAACACCTAAAACCCTGTGGCGCAAGCATGAAACTGGCCCTATGAGTATCGATATTTGGGCGCCTGAGCTGCACAAAATCGATGGTCGATGGTATATCTATTTTGCGGCCAGCAATAAGGATGTGCGTTTTCATAACCGCATGTTTGTCTTAGGACTCGAGGGTGACTCGCCGATGACGGGGCAGTGGCAGGAGCTTGGCAAATTGCAATCGGCGCAGGATGCCTTCTCCCTCGATGCGACCAGCTTTAGCCTGAAGGGCGAGCGATATTTTATTTGGGCGCAGCAGGACAAAGCCAAGCGTTACAACACTGGTTTAGTGATTGCCAAAATGCTATCACCGACTCAACTCTCTGATAACGAAACCATTATCAGCGAGCCCTTATTGGATTGGGAGCGTTTAGGCTTTAAAGTCAACGAAGGCGCTGCGGTGTTGGTTAAAAACGGTAAGGTCTTCGTGACTTATTCCGCCAGTGCCACAGACGACCGTTATGCCATGGGGCTATTATGGGCCGATGAAAATGCCGATTTACTCGATCCCAAGAGTTGGCATAAATCGGTAAACCCTATCTTTACCACAGAGGCAAACCTAATGCGTTTTGGTCCTGGCCATAATAGTTTTGTGCTGGCAGAGGATGGTAAAACCGAGCTGATGTTTTACCATGCACGTAATTACCTTGAGCTGCAGGGGACACCATTGACCGACGGCAATCGGCACACTTACTACCGCGCCATTCGCTGGTCGGCGGACGGTTTTCCAGTATTTGATAATCAGCACAGCGATAACCAAACCCTGCATCAGCAAGACACGCAATCCCGCTAAATAAGCGAAATGTATTTAACAGATACGAACAGCACACTTAAGTAATCGAAATAGATAGGTTTTCCATGATAAGAGCAACAAACAGCCCCCTAGTCGAGCAGCGCGCCGATCCCTTTGTGTACCGACATAGCGACGGTTATTACTACTTTACGGGTTCTGTTCCGACCTACGATCGGATTGAACTGCGTAAATCCAAGACCTTAGACGGCTTGCAAGACGCCCAAACCTTCGATATCTGGTTTAAACACCAAAGCGGCCCGATGAGCCGCCACGTATGGGCGCCCGAGATCCATTATCTCGACGGCAAATGGTACATCTACTTTGCCGCCAGCGAAGAGGAAAATATTTGGGCCTTACGCCCCTATGTGCTTGAATGCCAAGGGCAAGATCCCTTGAATAATGAATGGATTGAACTTGGCATGATGCAGGCGGCCGATGGTGATAATAAGTCATTTATCGACTTTTCCTTAGATGCGACCATTTTTGAAAACAACGGTAAGCGTTACTTCTGCTGGGCGGAGAAAACCGGCGGTCAATTTGCGGCATCCAACCTGTATTTAGCGGAAATGGCATCGCCCATCAAGTTAAAGACGGCGCAATTTATGCTCACCACCCCAGATTACGATTGGGAACGAGTCGATTTTTGGGTTAATGAAGGGCCTGCAGTGCTTAAACATCAGGGGAAAATCTTCATTACTTTCTCGGCCAGCGCCACAGGTGCTTGTTATTGCATGGGTTATATGGAGGCCGATGAGCATGCTGATTTGCTCGATCGTAACTCATGGAAGAAAACCCGCCAGCCAGTGCTGTGCACTGATGTCGACAAGCAAATCTTCGGCCCTGGTCATAACAGTTTCACCGTGGCAGAAGATGGCATAACGCCCATCTGTGTTTACCATGCCCGTGATTATGAACATGCGGTGGGCGATCCTAGCGTGGTGCCAAAGACAGATACCCGTCCATTAGCCCAAATCATTAAAGATCCACTCTATGATCCCAATCGCCATGCGCGGACGTTAGCGGTGGCATTTGATGAGAGCGGGCGCCCCTTGTTCAACCTCTACTAATTCATTTACCACCACAAATGATGTGATACCCGCGGGGCATGCTTCAGCAGCCCCGCTTTTTTATGCCTGACTGAAGCGCGATTGTTTAGGCTCGCACGCAAAACAAGCTATTCCAATCGCTATTTCAATCACTTAACCGATTCAATCTTTGAAGCTAAAGATGTTATATTGCCGCCCGAGCATTCACATTGTGGGTAGGAGTCCTGCCTGAATGTGGGAGTGAATTTCAGTGATGATGATTTTGCCAAGATCGAGGAGTAGGGATATGGCGATAAATAAGGACAAGCTTAGTGCGGATATTGAAGCTGGATTGGAAAACTTAGCTCAGGAACTCGCTCTGGCACTAGCAGAATATTACGATTGGTGGCTGTCACACTATCCGATGCAGACCCTCTACGGTTTTTGCCTATACAGCACGCCCTTAGTGGAATATCTAGGCGTTACGCTTTTCACTGAGGAAGGTTTGACTGCCGTCGCAGAGCAATATCAAAACGATCATCGTTTTCGACATAAATCCCTCGCAGAGCTTAAGCAAACGCTGCGTTGGTCGGCCTGCGACTCTCCACATCACGATGAAAATGAAGATATTTTTGAGGCAGTTAACGACAAACTGCAATTGCTGCAAGAGGACACTGAAGCGCTTGAGTCCGAAGAGGCATTTGATGCTTACCTCAAAGCCTTGTACGCCATATTAGTCAGGGCGCTCAATGAGGTTAAAGCTATGCGTCCGCTAAACCCGCAGGCAATATTGTTCTCCGTCTGGTTTGGCGATCAAAGCGATGCTGATATCGATTATTTTGTTCAAAGTTGCAACGATAAAGAGATGGTTGCTCATTTTTATCAGCAATTGCAGTGAATATTGCCTACAAAAATTTTCAACACAACTTGCTTATTTCGTCTATAACCGACGACATCCCACTCAATATTGACTGAAATATTGACTGAAATATTGACTGAAATATTGACGGATAGTGGCTGTTATTTACGGCGAGTCGCATAGGGCCACCAGCAAAGATTAGGTAGTGCCAAGTGTAGAAACTCTGGGTAAGGGGATAAAAACAAGGGAAAGCGTTTCACTTTCCCTTATCTGAATGAGTGCTTTAAGTCCGAGTGCCTACATGCGCTCGGGATGCTCGCTTACTGAGTCGAGCTTGGCTCACTTTTTAGTAGGCGCACCTCATATAAACCGCCAGCAATCGAGCCCGGTTTTGCCACAAATTTCACCCTGAAGGGTACAGTGCTATCCAAAAGCATATCGGCGGGAATAGGGTAGTCGACACTATAAAATGTTGGCCCCTTATCGGCAGGCAGAGTGACTTCGGCAAGGCGTTTATCGTTGATCAAAATGTCAAAACGTCGCCCTGCATCCAAACCAAAGTAAGTTAAGCGCAATATGGGTTGCGGTTCACCTTTGGCATCGAGTTGATAGCTAAACCAATCCTCGGCATGGCGCCAATGGCGATTACCATTAAGGCCCGCTTCACTCTTTGATGCCTTAAAGAAATGATCCGACTCAGGTTGCTGCTCACCGGGCTGCACACTATCTAAGGTTTGCGCCATCAGCTTGGCTTCCATCTGGGCTTTTTGAGCTAACTCTTGCTGTTTTTGTTGCCATTCATCGGGAGCGCTCTGGCCAAAATACAAGGTATAGCGGCTGTCATGCAGGCGAAAGAAGGGGATCAGCGTGATGGGGCTCGTTTGCTGGGACGAGAGAATATGGTTGTAGAGTGCACGTTCGTAGTAATCGATATAACGCAAATGTCATACGGTGTGATAAAAAAGCCCCTTGGTAGGGGCTTTGGCATATTTAAGCGAAATGGCCATAGTTGAATTAAATGGTCATTAAATGAATTACGCCGAGACTTGGCTCGTCACGGCCTTTGGATTGACCTCACGGCTGGCATCCGCTTGGCTGAAATTCGCCTGCTCAGGTAAAGCCTGTTTGATTTCTTCATACACGCGGTCCGAAATCTTATATTTGAACATCAGTAATCCCATCAGGGCGTGGAATGCGCCAGGGATCACCGTCAGCATTAATGAAATCCCCATCAGTGCAAATTCGCTTTGGGTTGCACCGGGTTGATAATTGAAATAGGCCAACAACATACCGACTACAAATCCCGCTGCGCCCATACCCGCTTTTTGGGCGAATGATATCCCGCCAAAGGCAAGGCCAGAGACCCTGTGGCCCGTTTTGACTGTGCCATAATCCACCGACTCGGAAATCACCGACCAGAAGATAGGCGCATGTAAATCCACCACAAATGAAATCGCAAAGTAAAGTACGAAGGCCAGCACTATGTCCCCCGGTTGCACGGCAAAGAACATTATGACGCTTAAGATCCCAACCGCGATTTGGCTGTAACGGAAGAGTTTAAGTTTGCAGTAACGCTTAGTGATCCAAGTTGAAGCGACCATGGCCAGAATCGCTGCGCCCACACCGGTCGACAGGAATGCCGAGAGCATTTTGGCATCGCCGCCCAAGTAGTAGGTGGCGTAGTAGGCTGCTACCGATCCGCGGATCACATAGCCAATGGTGCCAATCACACAAATCGCGGTTAACACTAACCATTGGTCGTTTTTGAGTAATAATCGCAACTGCATGGCAACAGGCTTAGTTTCAACCTTGTAGGCCACACGCTCTGTGGTAGTAAAAAAGCAGAATAAAAACAACAGTGTTGCCATTAATGCCATCAAACCCATGGCCTTTTGATAACCCGCGGCGATGTCTTCACCGCCCCAGGCTGAAGCTAACATAGGCACGATAATGGTTACTAAAAAGGCGGCAATTTTGGCGAAGAACAAACGATAACCGTTGGCGGATAAGCGCTCTTTTGGATTGTCGGTGATCACGCTGATAATCGAAATATACGGAATAGTCACAGTGGTAAAGATGATAGTGACCAGAATATAGGTCGAGTAGGCCCAGATAAGCTTGGCATTGTAATCCCAGTCTGGGGTCGAGAAGGTTAAGAAGACGGAAATACCAAAGGGAATCGCCATAAATAGGAAGTAGGGGCGATATCTTCCCCAACGGGTGGTCACTTTATCGTTAATAATGCCCATCAAGGGATCGGTAACGGCATCGATAAGACGGACCAGCAGGAACAGGATCCCGACATCGGCGGGCTTTAGCCCAAAAATATCGGTATAAAAGAAGGTAATAATTAACATCATTGACGACATCACCACGTTAACGGCCATGTCCCCGGAGCCGTAACCGATCTTTTCAATGACTGACAATTTTTGAGAACTCATCAGAAATCCTTATTATATTTATTATAAACAGTGAGTTATTGTGATACCTTGCGGTTTACTGCATCCGCAATGTTAACACATTTTTCTCCTGTTAATTTTTTTGCATTTGATTGTTGCTTCCTTGTCCTGATAGTATGATAACTTAATTCATCATACAATAGCATAATAACTATTTTGCAAAATGGATGGGGTTATAAGGAGAATTGATGCTAGCGATAACTGTCACATCGAAAAAAGTCACACCGAAAACAGCCCTAAAACGTCACCTTAAGATGTTCAATTGTGCGCTGCTAGGCATGTTGGCAACCCTAGGCCAAGTAAGTGCCAAGCAGGTGAGTATTCATGATCCTGTGATGGCGAAAGAGAACGGGCAGTACTATCTCTTTAGCACTGGCCCTGGCATTACCTATTATTCCTCAAAAGATAAAATCCATTGGACGCTGGCGGGTCGAGTATTTGAGACCGAACCTAGCTGGGCAAAGGACGTTGCGCCAGAGTTTAACGGCCATTTATGGGCACCGGATATTATCGAGCACAACGGTTTGTTCTATCTGTATTACTCGGTATCAGCCTTTGGTAAAAACACCTCGGCCATTGGTGTGACAGTCAATAAAACCCTCGACAAAAACTCAAAGGACTATCAGTGGGCAGATAAGGGGATCGTTATTCAATCAGTGCCAAATCGTGATGCATGGAACGCGATTGATCCCAATATTATTGTCGATGAAAAGGGCACGCCTTGGATGAGCTTTGGTTCCTTCTGGCAAGGGTTAAAACTGGTCAAACTCAACCCAGACTTTATTTCCATCGCCAAGCCTGAAGAATGGCACACGCTAGCCAAGTTAGAACGCCCGGCATTGCTTGGTGAAACTGAGCCGGGTCCTGCACAAATCGAAGCGCCTTTTATTTATAAAAAAGATGATTATTACTATCTTTTTGTTTCCTATGGCCTTTGCTGCCGTGGGGATGACAGCACCTATCACTTAGCCGTGGGCCGAGCCAAAACGGTGACGGGGCCTTACCTCGATAAAGAGGGCAAAGACATGGCACAGGGCGCTGGCTCAGTATTACTGAAAGGCACTAAGGACTGGCCTGGATTGGGCCATAACAGTGTTTATAACTTCGATGGTAAAGATTACTTAGTCTTTCATGCCTATGAATCCGCCGATAATGGCTTACAAAAACTCAAGATGGCTGAACTGAGCTGGCGCCAAGGTTGGCCCGTAGTCGATCCTAAGGTGCTCAATCAATACCAGAGCGTATTAGTTGCACCCGAAGGAAAATAATAATGACTCATTCTATCAATAAAGTAATGGTCGCCATCTCCCTTGCGATGGGACTTGGCTTCACCAGCTTGGGAGCGGTTGACCTACATGCAGCAGAGAGTGCGAGGGGCGCGGATGAAAACCGCATTACCGCAGCCACTTTCGCCAATCCGTTATTTCGCAACGGTGCCGATCCTTGGCTCGAATACCACAATGGTAACTATTATCTGACCACTACGACTTGGACCTCAGAGCTGGTGATGCGTAAATCGCCCACCATAGCTGGGCTTGCCGATGCGCCGGCCCACAATATTTGGAGCGGCACAGATAAATCCAACTGCTGTAACTTTTGGGCATTCGAATTCCACCCTCTACAAACTGCGCAGGGACTACGTTGGTATGTGATTTACACCTCGGGCGTGGCAGAAAACTTCGATGGCCAGCGTAACCATATTCTCGAGAGTGAAGGCAGTGACCCCATGGGACCATACAAGTTTAAGGGCACGCCAATGCCCGATCACTGGAATATCGACGGCAGCTATTTGGAGTATAAAGGCCAGTTATATTTCCTCTGGTCCGAATGGCACGGCCAAGATCAAGTGAACTTGATTGCCAAGATGAGTAACCCTTGGACCATCGAGGGCGAACATAAGGTGATTACCGCACCTATTCACGACTGGGAAAAATCAGGCTTAAACGTCAATGAAGGCCCAGAGATCATTCAGCACGAGGGCAGAACCTTTTTAGTTCACTCGGCAAGTTTTTGTAACACTGAGGATTATTCCTTAGCCGTGGTCGAACTCACCGGTGACAACCCTATGGATCCCGCCGCATGGACCAAGTACGACAAACCTTTCTTTAGCAAAGCCAATGGAGTCTATGGCCCCGGGCATCATGGTTTCTTCAAGTCACCCGATGGGAAAGAAGATTGGCTTATATACCATGGCAACTCCTCGGCTTCCGACGGCTGTAGTGGCACCCGTGCGGCACGTGCTCAACCCTTTATATGGGATAACAAAGGCTTGCCTAAATTTGGTGAACCGATGGCGGATAAAAAGCAATTGCCCGTCCCAAGTGGCGAGTTTGGTCCAATAACCACCCAAGTGGAAGGCGTAAAATACCGCATCGTGAGCCGTGAAATCGGTCAATGCCTCGTGACCAATGCCAAGGGCCAGGTCAGTATCGGTAAGTGCGACGATGACAACAGTCAATGGGTTATCGACCCGAGTAACGATGGCCTATATCGCTTTGCCAATGTGGGGCAGGGAACCTTTTTAACTCAGGCTCAGTGCCAAGATGAGTCTTCAACGGCACTGAATACGTCGCCTTGGGTCGCCTCCCGTTGTCAGCGTTGGTCGGTGGATTCGACTCGTGAAGGCTGGTTCCGCTTTGCCAACGATCGCTCCATCGGTAATTTACAGGCGAAAAATTGCAGTAAAAAGGCCGGTGCCGACGTGATTGCGGGGGAAAACCGTGTCAGTGAATGCACAGATTGGCGGATTGAGCCTGTGTCAACATTAGCCATAGTCAACGCCCACAGCGGCAGAGTGGTCAGCGCCGAACAATGTCAGTTCAAACCCAATGCCAATGTGGCTCAGTTTGAATACACCGGCAATGCCTGTCAGCAGTGGCAAGCAGTGCCGACGACGGACGGCTTTTATCGCCTGCAATCCATCCAACTTTCAAACAACAAGTCGCAACAATGCCTTGTGACCAACGAAGGTAATCTGGAGCTAGGGGCTTGTAATGCAATCGACAGTGAGTTCCGCAGCGAATTGATGCCCAATGGCTCATTAAGGCTGGTGTCCCGTAAGGGCGGTTCATCCATGAAAGTGGCCAATGGCTCCTATGCCAACGGCGATAACATAGTGGAAGACGTGTGGAAAAACACCATTTCACAACAGTTTTACTTTAGAGAGGTGAAATAATTCATCCCTTTGAAATAACTGAGCATCACCACGGCGGTGGTAATACCCAAACAACCTGAAGATGTAGGATTCAGCGGGAGTTTAACGCACTTTAGGCAAGGCGGTTATTTGAGAACCTAGTGAACTAAGTTAAAAATAACCAACACAGCATAAAGTACATTAAAGCCCGCCGAGACGGAGCGCCTAGGGCACTCTACTTCTGTGTTACATCAATTCAAAAGGTGGTCGATTTTTTCATTGATGCGCCTTGAATTGAAGCCCCCTAGGCGCTCTGAAACTCGTATCTTCAGGTAGCTTGGGTATAAACGCGTGCTTGTAATGTCGTTTAAGTTGAGGTCGCTTAACGGCATCTTGGTTGAGCCTTGTTTGCTCGGCACCAGAGCAGTAGTTGTGTATGCAATTACTGCTCTTTTTTATCCCGGCTCTTTTTATCCAGTCATGGCCTGCCATAACAGTCGTATAGCCAGTAGCGTGAGAATCAAATCAAAAGCTAAATTGAAATGTTTGTCCGTTACTCGAGTAAGCATCTTAAAGCCTAGCCATGTTCCAATACCGCCACTGATAATCATACAAACGAACAGTGGCCACCATGGGAGTATAGGGATATCGACCCCCTCAAAAACGATAATTTTCATCCCATGTTGTAAGGACATAATCATTGCAAAGGTGGCTACGGTACGAAATCGATCAATCTCTAACTGCTTGATAAACGCCGCAACCAAAGGGCCAGTTGCCCCAACGAATAATGAGATAAAGGTTGTTATCCCACTCGCAATTAACATGCCCATAGTACCCAGTACTACACGAGGTATTTTGGGGCCCCAACAGGAGTACAAAATAAATAGGGCAATGGTGAGATACATCACCGTAGGGGGGATCGCCACTAACACTAAGCTGCCCAGCGCGGCACCAACGAGCGCCCCCGGTAAGAATACCCTGATAATTCGCCATTGAATATGTTGCCATCCCAATAGGGCTCGTCCTAAGTTAGAGCCCAATTGCACTACGCCGTGTAGGGGAATAATCACTTGAGGCGGAAGCACTTGCGCCATCACGCCCAATAACATCACACCTCCGCCAATACCAAAACAGGCGGTAAAAAATGCAGTAAAGGCCGAGGCTAAGGTTAACAGCGTGAATATATCGATAGGGATCAGATTAAAATCGAACCAAGCGGTGTGCATAGCCAATATTCAAGGAAGAAAAGAAATATAAACTAGCAAAGCTTGGGCTCAGACAAAAGTAATTTGATGGATAAGCATTAGAAAGATCGAGTAAAAATCTTGCCATTTATCTGATATAAAAAGAAAAAGCTAATCACAGGATTAGCTTTTTCGGTTTAAACAACAGTGGTCAATTAGAAGGAGTAACGCGCACCGAGGGCAAACGTTCGGGTGTAGATACTATTCGTGCGGTTATAGAGTACTGAGTCCTCATAGTATTCTTGATAGATATCATCAAGAATATTTGTCGCATCGAAGGTTAGTACAAATTCATCTGTTACGTTATAGCTAAATTGGAAGTCAAGCGATTGCTCCGGCTTACGATAAATGCCACGAGGCATTGCGAAGCTACCTGCGTCATAAGCAGATAAGAATTTGTCACGCCAGGTGTAAGAGAGGCGAGCACTATAAACGTCTTTATCATAAATCAATACAGCACTCATTGAGGTATCTGATACACCAAATAAATCTCGTGTTGTAGTTGCAATTTGCTCACCACTTTCACTATCAAACTCTGGGATGTCTTGGCTAGAATCTAAGAAGGTTGCACTCACTTGAGTACCTAAACCATCTAGGTAACTAGGCATATTTTCAGGGAAATACACCGCACCAAGTTCATAACCACTTAGTTTTCCATTCGAAGAGTTTTCTGGTCGGCTTAAAAGATATTTTTTTGTTTCACCATCAACTTCACGAGTGATAGTCGATACTGAGTTAAATACAAAACCTTCAATATCACGACGGAAATAAGTACCGAAAATAGAAGATCCCTCACCAAAGTAATATTCCAATGAGAAATCATAGTTTTGTGAAGTAGTTGGTTCTAACTTAGAGTTACCACTTGAAGCTTGACCGAATCCAAGCTTTGTTAAGTCTTCTGTATAGGAAATCGCAGTGGTTAAATCACCAAAGGCGGGGCGACGAATCGTTTCAGTGTAGGCAAAACGTGCAACCAGTTCATCCGTTAACCAGAAGCGTACCATTAAGCTTGGTAATAACTCCGCACTTCCATTGGTATCGGTGTCATGCACGAGATAATATCGAATGTCATCAACGACATCCTCAGTAGCATATTTTTTGCGTTCCCAAAAATCCATATCCGCATCGGCTTTCTCGTAACGTAGGCCGATTTGACCATCGACTTGCTTACCCCATAACTCAGTTTCAAAATCACTTTGGATATACGCAGCGTATGATTTTTCAGTGATGTCATAGTTAGTATACATAGCAAGAGCTTGTTCATCTGCACCGTACATCGTTTCAATAGCAGAACGATTAGCATACAGATAGTTACCGTTAGCGATAGCCCAGCTAGTTGGTACATTTCCACGGCCATCAAAGAAGTCAGTAGTTACGGTAAACATGTTCGGGTCAAGATCACTAAATAGAACATTAGTGTTTAGTGAGCCTGCATCGTACAATCCGTGTTTTGCACCACGTTGCTCAGCACGTACACCAAACTTCATCTTAGTGAAGATACCGTAGTCGAGGTAATAGTCACCATCGAGTGTCCAAGTAACTGAATCCCCCTCGTCTTTGGCACCGCTATCGTATACGTTTGCAGTTTGCCACAAGGATAATTGCGTTAAATCAGATTCATTAATAGCAGTGTCAGGGTTATCTAAATAAACCCAGCTAGGGACACCACCACTTTTGTCGTTATAGTCAACATCAACGCCGTAGAAAGTTTGAGTACTATTCGCGCTTACACCACGCATCGCGAGAAATTGTGATTCATAGGTACTGGTTTGATAGACCACTTCAGACTTTAAGATCAAATTGTCAAAGTCCCACTTACCTCCTAAGGCAAATACGTAACTATCTGTTTCGTTGTGGCTATGATCTGAACTGCTAAAGCCGCCAACGTTATATGCAGTTCGCGATTTAACCACATTGGTACCATCATAAACTTCGATACCATCTTTGATCACTTGCTGCCAATTAGCCGAGGAATCAACATTGCTAAAGAGCATAGAGTTGAAGTTATCATTGCGATAACCGTTATAGAATGCTTCAAAAAGGTACTCGGAAGTGTCAGTTGGTGCCCATTGCAATGAGAAATTTAGTGCTGGACGCTCACGTTCACCGTTATTCATATTTTGAAACACAGCATCACGCATGAGCAGATATTCTTGACCGTTGATCAAGGCTCCTTCAGATGTATCAAGACCATGAGCTAAACCGCGGGTCCAATAAATATCAGGGATTTGTGTACCCGTTTCTGCGTAATAGGGCAAGGACGCACCAGGAGCGACAACTTGATCGTTGTAATTGGTACGAATATAAGAAACGTTAACTAATGCACCGACTTCACCGATGCTGGTATCCCAGCGGTCGCTAATTAAAGCACTGAAATTGGGATCGATAGTGTCAGGCTGATCAGAGTAAATCCCTTTGGCTGCTACCGAAATTTTTTCTTCTTGAAAATCAAAAGGTCTATGGGTACGAATGTCAATTTGGCCAGCGATACCACTGGCGACTTGAGAAGACGAACGTGTTTTAAAGACTTCAACACTGCCGAGTAATGCCGCTGGTACGTCTGCAATTGCCACTTCACGGCCTGCGGCGGTGAAGATTTGGCGGCCATTCACTGTGGTTGTCACATCCGTTAAACCCCGAATGCTTACAGTATTGGCTTCACCAGAGGCGCGGTCGGTGACTTGAACACCCGTTACCCGTTGTAAGGCTTCAACGACGTTATTATCTGGGAATTTGCCAATATCTTCGGCAATGATGGCATCAACAACTTGAATATTTTGACGTTTGAGTTCTACCGCCTTATTTAAACTACCGCGGATCCCCTGAACCTGAATGATCTCCATCTCTTCGTTATTTTGCGCTTTACCGCTAGAAGAGGGCTGTGCCGTTTCTTCCGCCTGAGGCGATTGAGTCGCTTCAACTTCTGCTGCATACGTCGCTTGACTAGCAAGAGCAAGCAGAATCGCACTTGCCAAATAAGTCTGTTTAAACATCTAGTTAATCTCCGGTAGTTTTATTATTTGACCCGGTAGCCTAAGACACCATCTGACGTCCCGGTCTTTTTTATTCCACTTCAGAGTCACGGACATCCCCACAGTGTCCCTGAAAATTTAGAATTTTGTAGCGTACTTTGCACCATGGCATCTGATGATGCTTCAAGTGCTCAATTAAGATCTCATCAAAGTGTTAAAATCATATTGTATGACTATTAACCTGTCAACATTGCTATTTCATTTTGATAATAAAGAGAGAGTGCATTTCTTAGAATGAATTATGGACAAGGAAAAAATTGAATTTTTAAAACAAAACAGAGAGATAGTTTACAGTTTGACGGTAGGTAAATTGGTGAGTATGCGGCAAAATCAATATAAATCGCATTGTATATTTAGCTTTAATGCCTCATTTTTTGCAAAAAATCATAAATCTCTTTCACAAGATATTTACTTCTTTCGTCAGAGTGCTAATGTAATTTTAGTGTTACAGTAGTATTGTATTACCAATATGTGATGCATTGATACACGATTAACCTCTAACTATCCAACACAACAATAAAAGGAACGACGCTCATGGTGCTTAAACGCTCATTCGTGTCAGCAAGCTTGATCATGGCACTTGCCGCCTGTGGTGGGGACGACAGCAGCTATAGTGCTAACGACACAAATACCTTTACACCTCCCGCTCCAGTGACTTCGGCGGATCCGACAATAGCAGGTGAGGTGAGCTATAAAAATGCAGTGGTCCATGATCCATCGATCATTAAAGATACTGATGGTACTTACTATGTTTTTGGCTCCCACCTAGCGGTGGCCAGCTCTACAGATTTAATGAACTGGACACAAATTGCCTCAGATGGTGCCGCCACGAGCAGCTTGTTTAATACCTATGTGTCAGAAATCGCTGAAGGCACGGCATGGACGGGCGGCTTTGTCGGTTCGTGGGCGCCGGATGTGATAAAGCTTGCTGACGGTAAGTACCATTTCTATTACGACTTCTGTGGCGGCCCCGATAAGATTGATTGTGTATCGCGCTCCTATTTGGGGATGGCGACTTCTGACAATATTCTCGGTCCCTATGTTAACCAAGGCTTGATCTTGAAGACTGGGCATATTGGGGCCGAAAACCCAGGCGCAAACGGTCAAATTTACGATGGCAATGTCGACCCTAATGCAATTGATCCAGCCGTGTTTTACGATAAAGATGGCGGCCTGTGGATGACCTATGGTTCCTATTCCGGCGGGATCTGGGTGATGCAGTTAGATCCAGCAACGGGTAAACCGCTCGCTGGACAAGGTTATGGTACTAAGATCATGGGGGGCAATTACAGCGCGATTGAAGGGTCTTATGTTATCTATAGCCCTGAATCCGAATACTATTATATGTTTACCTCCTTTGGTGGTTTCGCCCAAAAAGACGGTTACAACATCCGTATCTCTCGCTCTAAAAATCCTAACGGTCCCTATGTCGATGCAGCTGGTCTCGACATGATTGGCGCAACGGCCGCAGGTAATATCGCCGACTATGGCGTCAAACTGATGGGCGGTTTCCAATTTGTTAGTCGTCCTGGGGATGTGGGTCATGATCACGGTTATCTGTCACCTGGCCATAACTCTGCTTTTTATGATGCACAAACGGGCAAATACTTCTTGGTATTCCATACACGCTTCCCCGATACCGGTGAAGGTCACAGCGTGCGCGTGCATGAACTATTTCTCAACAGCGATGGTTGGTTAGTTGCCTCACCACAGCGTTATGCACCCATCAACGGCACTAACATTGTCGATGAAATCGATGTCACCGGTGATTATCAATTCATTAATCACGCAAAAGATATCAATAAGGCGGCGCATACCTCCCTCCACATTAAGTTATCCCGTACTTGGACCAATAAAGGTACTGTCTCTGGCGATGTGACTGGTAGTTACCAACAGGGCGATGACAACCAAATCACCTTAACGCTAGACAATTTAGGCACATTTGAAGGCGTACTCGCCTGGCAATGGGATCCTGAACAAAACAAACTTATGCCCACCTTTAGCGCCATTTCTAATGATGGGGCAAGTATTTGGGGCGTGAAGCTCACCAATAAAACCACTGAGGAAATTTTATCGGCATCGGCAAACGGCATTAGCCTGCCGACCGAAGTCACCGAAGGCACGCTCGCCTTACCGATACAAGGTACTCGTGGGGCAACTATCGAGTGGCATTCAAGCGACGAGTCAGTGATCCGTGCCGATGGCACCATTATCCGCCCCAACGTGGGCGAGGGCGATAAGGTCGTCACCCTAACCGCGACGATTATGGTCAATGGTAAGAAGGTGACTAAAACCTTCAAAATCACCGTATTTGCCCATAAAACCTATAACCGTATTGCCCAGTACAGCTTTGAGAATAACCTCAAGGATTCCTTAGGCTTATTTGGTGATGGCCAACCCACTGGCGATAGGATCTTCAAAGCGGGCGATGCCATTGGCTACGCTACAGGCTTTGAAGGACAAGCCCTGTCACTCGATGGTACCCACGGGGTGTTACTACCATCGGGCATTATCTCCAGCTACGAGTACACAGTGTCTTTCTGGGCAAGTCCTGCGGTTATTACAGGGTTTACCACGGCATTCTTCGGCGCAGTTAACGAGCAAACCGCTGAAGATGGTAGCAAGTTCTCCAATACTTGGGTCAGCATGCTGCCACAGGGCTGGGACGGTAATACCATGTTCTGGAGTCACAATATTGATACCAGCGGCAGTGCCGCAGTTGAAAGTTGGTTTGATGGTGTAACCGGTGAGCGCATCGCTGAAAACACGTGGTCGCATCTGGCGTTCTCCGTCAATAAAGGGCTAGTTAAAGTCTTTATCAACGGGGTTGAGCGCTTTAGCCGCGGTAACCTTGCGAACTACTTTACGGGTGCTCAGGGCGTTTTCGGTCTTGGCGTTAACTACTGGGATCTGCCATACAACGGCCTAATTGATGAACTAAAAGTTTATGAAGCGGCATTAACGGCTGAAGAAGTCAAAGCCCTCGATATCGACAAGTTAGCCGACAGTGAACTCTTGTCCTCAGCAACGGCCATTCTGGAGCTAGGCGACTTATCGGCGGTGCGTAAAAATATCGAACTGCCAGTAACGGGTCCTTATGCTGCGGCGATTTCTTGGGTATCTTCAGATCCAACGACTATTGATACCCATGGTAGCGTAACGCAACCTGCACGTGGTGAAGAAGACAAAGTGGTCACCTTAACGGCCACCTTAAAACTGGGTAATGCGACTCAAACCAAAGTCTTCACCGCAACCGTAAAAGCTAAGAATCCACCAACACCTGTAGCGGTTTACAGTTTCGAAGATAATCTTAACGACAGTACCGCTAACTTCGGTGCGGGCACTTTAGTGGGTAACCTGATTGGTGTCGAAGGCGGTAAAATCAGCTATATGGACGGCGCGGTAGGTAAGGCGGCGGTCTTTGATGGTGCCTCTGGTATTGTATTGCCGAATAACCTTATCAAAGACTACACCTACTCAGTGTCGATGTGGCTCAATCCTGAGCAGCTGAATAAGTACACTACAGCCTTGTTTGGTTATGCGACCGATTCTAGCTGGACCAGCGTCTTACCTGGCGGTCAAAATGATTATGAGCGCATGGTGTTATGGTCAGGCACAGCATGGTACGACGGTAGAACCGGTTTTGTGATGCCAAAATCCCAATGGACGCACCTTGCGTACACAGTGAATGGTGGCGATGTGAAGGTTTATATCAATGGTGAATTGAAGTTTACCGGCGCTAACTTCCCGAACATCTTCTCAGTACCGACCACTAAGTTTGCGGTCGGGGTCAACTTCTGGGATACGCCTTTCAAAGGGGCAATCGATGAAATCAAGTTCTATGACGAAGCGATTACTGAGCAAGATGTGGCTGATTTATTTGGCGAATCTAATCAATAACTGATCAGTTAAGCCAGATCGCTTGACGATCCCATTCAAAAGATCAAAATCCGATGACCACTCGTCATCGGATTTTTTTATGCAACTCACTACCGCGTTTGCACTGGCCGGAACCATTCCTAAAAGGATTGATAGTTTAATCGCAGAAACAGAGCAACATATACTACCGATACAACGAGAATTAAGGGTTTATCCTCGATGTGTCATAGCGAAACCAAGGAAATCCCCAGTCAAAAGAAAAGGCCAGTCAGCTCTTAACTGACAAGCACCACCCACAATGGTAATTTTTTAATTATTTAAATCAATATCTTAAGATACTTAAACCTTGGCCATTATGAAGGTCATTTATCGACTATTATCGCGATAAGCCGACAGCTAAAAGAACCACAAGCTATATTCACGTTTTACCCTTGCTTCATCCCATAAGTTGTTTAAGATTAAGCCTTTCTTGATTACAGAGTTTATTTCTGAGTAACACAATGCAAACGGTCACGGTTGGCGAGCTGTTGATGACGATCCCAGTAGGAAATCTCCTTGGAGAAGGCGTATTATGGGATGAATTACACCAATCCATTTGGTGGACTGACATTCTCTCCTCTGTGATTTATCGTTTTACTCTCGCCACCCGCACACTAGATACTTTCTCCATGCCGCACCGCGTCGGCTCCTTTGGCCTCACGGCAAAGCCTACAACACTGATCGTCGCATTCGATATCGGTATTGCATCCTATGATATTGCAGATCAAAGCCTGACATGGTTGGCGCAGCCAGAATCTCATTTTGCCGGCAATCGCTTTAATGATGGTCGCATCGATAGGCAAGGGCGTTTTTGGGCGGGCACTATGGTTGAGCGGCGCGATACTTTGCAACAAACGGCAGCCCTGTATTGTCTGGATGAGAATGGGCATTGCCACCAGCGCCTCTCAAATCTCGAAATCTCCAACGGCCTATGCTGGAGCGTGGATGGGCGAACGCTCTACCATGCTGATTCGCCAAAACACCAAATCTATCAATATGATTTTGATATTGAGCAGGGGCTATTGAGTCGTAAGCGCCTCTTTGCGAGCACGATCCATCACATTTTCCCTGATGGCGCCGATGTCGATGCGGCGGGTTATCTTTGGAATGCCCAGTGGGGCGGTGGCCAAGTGGTACGCTATCGTCCAGACGGTGAAGTCGATCTTATCCTCAAATTGCCCGTTACAAACCCAACCAGCATCGCCTTTGGCGGCGCAAAATTAGATTTACTTATCGTGACCAGTGCTAAACACTCACTTGACGCATCGCAATTAGCTCAAGAGCCGCAAGCGGGGGATGTGTTTATCTATCAATTACAGGGTATTTATGGCGTAACCGCCCCACGTTTTTGCGGTTAGATCTAAGTAAACATCAGCGTTTTTAGCGCAAATTTTGTTATCAAATCCACTCACCAATCCCTTAGACAAAAACGATTTACCGCGCTTTCAGGCAAAATCGCCGCTTATCGCCCCAATCATTTACCTTAAATTGTGATCTTGCTCAAAAAGCGGCTAATCGGTATTTTCACTCATAATTTGAGCAACTAACGCCATTTTTGTGACGCGCATCAACAATAAGATTTACGGCTATCAGAAATTGGTACAAAGTGGACAAAATGACTAATCAAAATGTCCATATCAATAAAAGCGTTAAGTTCTGAGAAATAACATTACTTAAAAATATTAATTCGACAATCATAATAAAACTTACATACATCAGAATATTATTCCATTGAAAGCTTAATGTGATTTCGATCACCTGTCAGAAATTGTCATTATTAGTCACTTTTTTATACTCGCACCTTGAGTAGGGTTAAGTTCTCTACTCAAGCATGCAGCGTATTCGCTGCAACTTGTGAGCACATAAAAGAGAGTGTGTGAAATGACAATGAATAGACGACAGTTTTTTAAACTCTGTGCTGTGGGAGCCGCGACTTCTGCTATTTCTGCACTGGGGTTGATGTCCGAAAAGGCATTTGCATCCGTCAGAGGTTTTAAATTGCTACGCGCAAAAGAGACGCGTAACAATTGTTGCTACTGCTCTGTGGGTTGTGGTTTGTTGATGTACAGCCAGAGCAGTAATGGGAAAAATGCGGAGCAGAGCATTTTTCATATCGAGGGCGATGCCGATAATCCAATTAACCGTGGAGCTCTGTGTCCTAAGGGCGCTGGCTTGGTTGACTATGTGAATAGCCCGCACCGTTTAAAATATCCTGAAGTGCGTTTACCTGGTTCGGATAAATGGCAGCGCATTAGCTGGGATGAAGCCTTTAAGCGTATCGCAAGACTTATCAAAGACGAGCGTGATGCCAATCTGATTGAAAAAAATGCCCAGGGTCAAACCGTTAACCGCTTAGTCAGTCTAGGCATGATGACTTCATCGGCCCAAGCAAACGAAGGCTGCTACATTACCCATAAATTTGGCCGTGCCATTGGCATGTTAGGCATAGATAACATCGCCCGCGTTTGTCACGCTCCGACACCTGCTGCGATGGCGCCTACCTTTGGCCGCGGCGCTATGACTAACCACTGGGCAGATATGAAAAATACCGATCTGGCCATTGTGATGGGCGGTAACGCTGCCGAAGCGCATCCCGTCGGTTTTGGTTGGGTGACAGAAGCGATGGAGCACAACAATGCCAAGTTGATTGTGGTCGATCCGCGCTTTAACCGCAGTGCTGCCGTCGCCGATTTATATGCGCCTATTCGTTCGGGCACCGATATTGCCTTCCTACTCGGCATGATCCGCTACCTGCTCGAAACCCAGCAAATCAACCTAAACTATGTCAAAGCCTATACCAATGCCTCGTTTATCGTGCGGGAAGACTTTGAATTTAATGAAGGTTTATTCAGTGGCTACGATGAAGCTAACCATAAATACGACCAATCTACTTGGTTCTATGAGTTAGATGAAGAGGGCTACGCTAAGGTCGACCCTAGCTTAAGTCATCCTCGTTGCGTGATTAACCTGCTGAAAAAACACGTTGATCGCTACGATCCCGACACAGTTTCCAGTATCACTGGGACGCCTAAAGAAACCTATCTTGAAGTGTGTCAGCAAATTGGGGCAACCCATGTTGACCATAAAGCCGCAACCTTCCTGTATGCACTAGGTTGGACACAGCACAGCGTCGGCGCGCAAAACATCCGCACCATGGCGATGATCCAATTGCTGCTTGGCAATATGGGGATCATGGGCGGCGGCGTGAATGCGCTGCGTGGTCACTCAAACGTTCAAGGCGCAACGGACTTAGGGTTATTGTGCCAAGCCTTACCGGGTTACCTTAAATTACCTCAAGATAAAGATGTTGATTTACAAAACTATTTAGCCCATTACACCCCAAAAGCCTTAAGACCAAACCAAACCAACTATTGGCACAATTACCCAGCTTTTACCGTGTCGTTGTTAAAAGCCTTCTTCGGTGAACATGCGACGGCAGAGAATGATTATGGCTATGACTGGCTGCCAAAGTGGGACCAACAGTACGATATCAACAAGCAAATCGACATGATGGTTCACGGTGAGGTCAATGGCTACTTTATCCAAGGCATCAATGCGCTTAACTCTCAGCCCGATAAGCAAAAAGTGTCTAAGGGCTTATCGAATCTGAAGTTCTTAGTCGTGCTGGATGCACTTGCAAACGAAACCTCCACTTTCTGGCGCAATGCAGGTCAGTTTAACGATGTGGATACCGCCAGTATTCAAACTGAAGTCTTCCGCTTACCCACGACCTGTTTTGCTGAGGAAAGTGGTTCAATTGCCAACTCAAGCCGCTGGTTACAATGGCACTTTAAGGGCGCAAATCCACCCGGCGAAGCCTTGTCTGATCCTGAAATTCTTTCTGGCATCATGCTGGAATTAAAACGTTTATACCGTGAAGAGGGTGGTCGTTTACCTGCGCCAATTGAAGCCATTAAATGGGACTATGCGGTCGAACATGAACCTAGTTCAGAGGAAATCGCGCGGGAGATGAATGGTTATGATCTCACGACCGGTAAGTTACTCAATGGTTTCTCCGAGTTAAAAGCCGATGGATCAACCTCATGTGGTGTTTGGGTTTACTCAGGCATGTGGACCGAAGCGGGCAACTTGATGGCGCGTCGCGATAATAGCGATCCATCAGGCAAAGGCATTACCCCAAATTGGTCATTCGCTTGGCCAGCAAACCGGCGCATCTTGTACAACCGCGCCTCCTGCGACGTGCAAGGTAAGCCGCGCGATCCAAGCCGTGTACTGCTCGAGTATAAAGACAACAAGTGGCAGGGCATTGATGTGCCAGACTTTAATGCCAAATTGAATGCCGAAGAATCAGCCCATCCTTTCATCATGCAAGCCGATGGCGTTGGCCACTTATTTGCGCTGCGTGACTTAAAAGATGGCCCATTCCCAGAGCATTACGAGCCGTTCGAATCACCACTGGCGAGTAATCCGCTGCACCCTAAGGTCACCAATAACCCAGTGGCGCGGATGTTCAAAGGCTTACGTGAAAGCTTTGGTACCAATGAAGAATTCCCCTATGTTGGCACTACTTACTCAATGACGGAGCACTTCAACAACTGGACCACACATTGCCACCTTGCTGCGATTACCCAGCCACAACACTTTATCGAAATCGATGAAACCTTGGCGGCGGAAAAGGGTATCAATAACGGTGATTGGGTCAAAGTGAGCTCTAAGCGCTCGCATATTGTGACTAAGGCCTATGTCACTAAACGGCTCCAACCCATGATGGTTCAGGGCAAAAAAGTCCATACCATTGGTATTCCACGCCATGGCAGCTACGAGGCCTTGACGCAGAAGAGTTATATCGTTAACGAACTGACTTCATCTGTGGGCGATGCCAATACCCAAACCCCTGAATATAAAGCATTCCTTGTGAATATTGCCAAAGCGGAGAGCTTCTAATTATGGCTTCTCAAGATATTATCCGCATCTCAGGCACCACGGACATCACCCCAGCGTCTCAAGCACGCATTGGAGCGGTCCAGCAGGTGACTAAGCTGTTTGATGCGACGAAATGTACCGGCTGTAAGGCCTGTCAGGTTGCCTGCTCCGAATGGAATGACCTTCGTGAAGATGTCGGTACTTTCCAAGGCAGTTACCAGAACCCGATGACACTGTCACCGGAAAGCTGGAACATAATGCAGTATCACGAAGTGATGGATAACAATAAGTTGCGTTGGCAATTTACCCACACTGCCTGTATGCACTGCGCCGATCCAGCCTGTTTAAAAGCCTGTTCAACCAGCGGCGCGATTGTACAACATGCCAATGGCACAGTGGATTTTGACTCGAACAAATGTATTGGCTGCGGCTATTGCGCCAGTGCCTGTCCTTTCAATGTGCCTAAGATCAGCGCCAAAGATAACAAAGCGTATAAGTGCACCCTGTGCTCCGATAGGCTCGCCGTTGGCCTAGAGCCTTCCTGCGTTAAAACCTGCACCGTGGGAGCACTGCGTTTTGGTACCCGCGAAGACATGTTGTTCTATGCCGAAAAACGCGTCGAGCAGTTAAAGGAGCGTGGTTTCAGCAAGGCGGGACTTTATAACCCCGAAGGTGTTGGCGGAACGCATATGATGAAGATCCTCCACGACATCACGCAACCCGAAACCTATGGTATGCCAAAGGATCCGCAAATCCCCGCCGCCACCGAATGGCGTCAAGATTGGCTCAAACCTTTGGGCACCGCAGGCTTGCTCGCAACGGCGGCCTTCGCCCTGATGCACCGCATTGCGGTAGGGCGCAACATCGTCGAGGAAGATCAGCCCGGTTACATTGATGCCGGTGTCAAAGAGGAGGAAAAGCAATGAGTCATAAAGAGATGATAGTGCGCCATAAGCTCGTTGATCGTCTATGTCACTGGACCATAGTCTTTGTGGGCTTAGTGACCTTTCTAACGGGATTCTCGTTTTTTTATCCTTCGTTCCAGTGGCTGAGTGGCATTGTTGGCACCCCACAACTGGCAAAAGTGATGCATCCATTCTTCGGGATCGCCATGTGTTTGCTGCTGGCGGTGATGCTGATCCGCTATTACCAGCACAATAAGTGGAATAAGTACGATTTGCCCTGGATGAAAGCCGTGGTGTGGGTGTTACTGCAAAAAGAAGAGAACATTCCGCCCGTGGGCCATTACAACCCAGGTCAGAAAATGTTATTCCGCGCCTTTGTGGTTTTTGTACTGGCGTTTCTGATCAGCGGCATCATGATGTGGCAACCTTACTTTGCCCCCATGTTCTCGGCAGAAGCCGTCAATTGGGCCACCTTAGTCCACTCGGCCTGCGGCATATTAATGCTGTTATCCCTAGTGGTACACGTATGGATGGCCTGCTGGATTGAAGGCTCGATCACAGGGATGCTTTACGGCAAAGTCTCGAAGGCTTGGGCCCGTAAGCACCACCCAGCCATGTTAGAAGAACACGAGGAAAAATAGCGATGAAGATGGCCAGCGATATCCCGTTAAGTTTTGTTGATAAATCCCCCTTTGCATTAAAACCGCTAAAAGCGGCAAATCCTGAGAAAATTTACCAACATAGAGCACGTCGTTTAGCCCAATTAGCGCAGGATTCTCCGCTGGCGGATTATCTCAAGCTCTGCCAAATCCTAGTGTCGACGCAGCAAAAACTTGCGGCAACGGATATGGGCACAGCACCAATGATTGACGCTGAGGTGCCATATCCGTTGTCCCTAAGCCAAACTCAAACGGCTCAGGATTGGTTAAAAGCATTGCAAGCATTGCTAACAGAATTGGTATCTCAAGTGCCCGCGCATTTAGTACCTGTTCTCCAGGAGTTACAGCAGCAGTCGCCAACTCAATTGCTAGAGTGGGGCACTCAACTGAGGCAAGGGGAGTTTAGTGCCGTGCCTGCACAGTTCAGCCTATTTATTTGGGCGGGTTTGTCCTTGTATTGGTCACACTGGGCACCCATGGTGATTGCGCGTATGGATACCAATAGGGTTAAGCAGTCCAGTTTATGCCCTGTATGCGGCAGTCATCCCGTCGCCAGCATGATTGTCGATGAGCCGCGGGAAGGGCTGCGCTATCTACATTGCAGTCTCTGTGAAAGCGAGTGGCACTATGTGCGAGCCCATTGTACCTGCTGCGAACAATCCCGTGAGATGTCTATTTGGTCGTTTGACGATCATAAGGCTGCCGTACGGATTGAGAGCTGCGAGGCGTGTAAAGGATATACTAAGATGTTGTTTATCGACCATTTGCCATTGTTAGATGCGGCAGCGGATGATATCGCATCGATGGGATTGGATGCCGAGCTCAATACAAAGGGCTATGGTGCGACAACTGTCAATCCGCTATTGCTGGCCCATGAAGCTTAGAAAACGTAGTTAACAGGAGATGCGTTGATGGTTGCTGATAATTCTTTCCCTAATTCAGTTGTTACAGCCGATGTGACTCGATTTAGCACGGCAGGGAATGTTGAACAAACTGAATTACTCGCCAATGAGGTAAGAGTGGCGTTGGTGTATAACGGATTGGCGCACACAGTCATGATGGCAAGCCCACAGGACTTGGAAGTGTTTGCGATAGGTTTTACGCTTTCGGAAAGAATTGTCTCAACCATTAATGATATAAAAGATGTGGAACTTGAATATGTTTCTAATGGCGTGATCATTAAGATAGAGATTAATCAACGCTGTTTCAATGAGTTAAAGGAGCATCGCCGTAGCATGGCGGGACGTACTGGCTGTGGTATCTGTGGTGTTGCACAGCTTAAAGATGCTGTAAAACCCGTTCAAGTCGTCGGATCAGATATCCGATTCAACATTGCCCATCTCGACCCGATTTTAGTCCGAGTCAAACAACTACAACAGACTTTTGCTTTTTCTGTTTGCTATGTCAGCCGTGACAGCGTTGGCTACTGAGATTGCGGAGCAAAGCAATGTGACTTTAGTAGGTTTCTGCCGTGATGGTCGAGCAAATATTTATAATCATGGCTATCGACTTCAAGGAAGCCAACTGTCACAACCAGCCGTGGTCGGGCTTTAAGATTTGACCGTAGGCAAATGAAGAGATTGATTGGCAAAATCAAAAGTCAATCCAAGTAATAATAAACACCAACATCAGGATATAAAACGCGATGCTATGTGAATTATTTAGCACTATGTGGAGTAATCTCTGCAAACATTCACGTAGCAACGCGATTAAGCAATAGCATTTCTTCCTTAAACCACTAAATCCTCAATCAAGCAGAACCAGCAGAAGTGAAAGTACTTTAACGTAAATCCATAGAGAATTGTTTCTTTCCTCAACATATCATTTAACATAATATACATTGTACGCAGTTTTGTGTGGGAGGGATTTGGGGTGCCGATAACGTCACTTATCGGCATTGGCGCGTCATTTCTCCTGCGCTCAGGCTTCGCTCGTC